>CBDTZZ010000145.1:0-3803 GCA_965365035.1 uncultured bacterium
CAGCCGATAGAGAAGCGTAGTTGATACGAGGCGAGGATGCTGCCCGCCGCGGACCTGCCATCGTCCGCCTTAGCCTTGCTGCGCTGCTCGTCCTCGTCCTCCTGGCGGCGCTGCCGTCCGTCGCGAGCGCCGACGAAGGCTGGGTGATCCGTTCGTTCGACGTCGAATACGAGATCGACGACAACAGCGTCGTCCACGTCACGGAGGATATCCTGGTCGACTTCGGTTCGCTGCAGCGACACGGAATTTTCCGCGAGATGCCGACTCTGTACTCGTACGACGGGGACAACGACAGGCGGATCTCGGTCAGCAACGTCGGCGTCGACGACGGCCAGAACGCTCGGCCGTTCACGCTCATCAGCTCGGGGTCGCAGCTGCAGATCAAGATCGGCGACCCGAACGTCCTGGTCAGCGGTGAGCAGCGGTATCGGATCAGCTATCTGCTGACCGGTGCCCTCAACGCGTTCCCCGATCACGATGAGTTCTTCTGGAACGTCACCGGCGACGACTGGCCTGTTCCCATCGAGGGCGCGACTGCGAGCGTGTTCATCCCGACGGACGGCATCGACGAGGTGGACTGCTTCCAAGGCCGAACTGGCTCGACGGAGCGCTGCGAATCAAGCCTGTCGGTGTCCAACGCTGCGTTCTCCACGACGCGCGTGTTGCCGAGCGGCTCCGGGATGACGATCGTCGTCGCCATCGAGAAAGGTTCCGTGGACGTAGCGGCGCCGGTGCTACAGCCGATTGAGCCCGATGCGCTTGACGAGATCGAGGACGCGTTCGACCTCACGCCGTGGACCATCAGCGTGGCGCTGGCGGCGCTGGTCGTCGGCATGGCGGCCGTTGGCCGGCAGTGGTGGATGCAGGGCCGCGACCGCTGGTACGGCGAGGTGTGGTACCTGAACGACGGCGAGAACACACTCGCCAAGCGCAAGCCTCTCTTCGCCCGCGAGGCGGTGCTCGTGGAGTACGAGCCGCCGCCGCTGAAGAAGAACGGAAGGCAGCTGCGACCGGCGGAGATCGGCGTCCTGATGGACGAGAGCGCCGACACGCTGGACATCACGGCGACGATCATCGACCTGGCGGTGCGCAAGTATATTCGCATCAAGGAGACTACGACGAGCAGGATACTCGGTCTCTTCAAGAGCACCGATTACGAAATCGAGCGGCTGCGGGAGGCGGACGACGATCTCCTGCCATATGAGCGACAGACGCTGAAGGCGCTTTTCAAGGGGCAGGCGTCGTCGACGGTCAACCTGAGCGCGCTGCGCACGAAGTTCTACAAGGACCTGGAGAAGATCAAAGATGCGCTCTACGACCAGATGGTGAAGAAGGACGGTCTCTTTCCCGGGAGCCCCACGAAGGCGCGCGCGATGTACCAGATCGCCGGGGTGGTCATTATCCTCGCGGGCGTGGCGCTGGGGGCGGGGCTGTGGGCCGTCGGTTGGGTTCTCGTTGCGATACCGGTCGTTCTGGTCGGGATCGTCCTGCTGCTGGTGGCGCCGGCAATGCCACGGCGGACAGGCAAGGGTCGCCGTCTCTACCAGCGCGCCCTCGGCTTCCGCCGGTTCATGGTGACGGCGGAGACGGAGCGCCAGCGCTTTGCCGAACGCACGAACATCTTCCACGAGTATCTGCCGTACGCCATCATCTACGGCTGCGTCGACAAATGGGCGCACGCGTTCGAAGGCCTGGGCGAAGTCGAGCAACCGGGCTGGTACGTCGGCGCACACCCGTTCGTTGCGATGTCGTTTATCAACTCGGTGAACGGCTTTTCGGCGAGCGTCTCGTCGAGCATCGCCTCGTCGCCGGGCGGGTCGGGTGGCAGCGGTTTCGGCGGCGGCGGCTTCTCGGGTGGAGGCGGCGGCGGCGGTGGTGGCGGCAGCTGGTAAAGGATCTCCTGGCCACGCAGTCGTGCAAAGGTGTCGGCCCGGCGCTACGATTGCACCATGAAGCTTGATCGGCCTGTTCTCCTGTACGACGGCGATTGCCGCTTCTGCCGGTTTATGGCACGCGGGATCGAGGTGCTGGACCGTGACCATGGCCTCGGCTTCCTGCCGTTTGATGACGAGCTGGCGTCTGAACTCCTTACTCCGCTTCCCAGCGATGAGCGGGAGCACAGCATGCACCTCGTGTTTCCGGATGGCGGTATCGTCAGCGCGGGCGATGCGCTGGCCGAGCTTTCGCAAGTGCTGCCTTTGGGTAGTGTCCTAACTGCGGCGGCCCACGATCACGAGAGCGTGCGCGGAGCCTTCCAGCGGGGCTATGGCTTAGTCGCCGACCGCCGTGGGCAGCTCTCCAGCCTCGTGCCGGACGTCCGCGGGCCGCTGCGACGACCGGAGTCGCCTGGGTGACGCTCAATCGAGCCTGGTCATACGGACTGGGCGCGGCGCTCATCATCGCCGTACTGCTCCCGCTCGCAGGCGACCCGCGCGCTGATAGCTTTCCGTTCTCCACTTACCCGATTTTCGCCGGCCGGCAGTCGGCTGAGGCGACGATTCCTCATGCCGTAGTCATCGACGCGGACGGTGAGCGCTCACCTCTGCCGCCGGTAGCCGTGGCCAACGACGAGGTGATCCAGGCGTTCGAGACGCTGCGACAGGCGGTTCGCCAGGGCCCGGATGCGACGGCACGCTTGTGCACGCGAGCCGCCGACTGGTATGCGGGCCGAGACGAAGGCCCGGCGCGCGTCGAGATCGTCAGCGATACATATAACGTCGTGACCTACTTCGATGGTGAAAAGGAGCCGATCTCGACACGGGTGCACGCCTCCTGCGAGGTGCCGCGGTGACGCTGGCGGCGCGAATCGACGGTTGGTGGCGGACGCCTGCACCAGCGAAGCGCCTGGCCGTGCTGCGCGTGCTCGTGGGCGGCTTCGCCGTGGGCTACGTGATCATTCGCGCGCCCAACTTCGTGAGCTATGCGAGCTTCCACGACTCGCAGTTCGCGCCCGTCGGCGTCGCGACACTGCTCGACGGACCGTTGCCCGACGTCGTGCTGCGGCTTTTGGTGGCGGCGACGGTTGTGGTCGGAGTGGCGTTCATGGCTGGTTGGAAGTTTCGCTTCAGTGGGCCGGCTTTCGCGCTTTTGCTGCTGGCACTGATGACGTATCGCAACGCCTGGGGCCAGGTCTTTCATACGGAGAATATCCTCGTGCTGCACGTCCTCGTGCTGGGTCTGTCGCCGGCGGCCGATGCCCTCTCGGTGGATAGTCGCGGGCGTGACGTTCCGGGCGAGGAGGAGCGCTACGGCTGGCCGATCCGGCTGATGTGTGTGATCACGGTGCTCACCTACTTCATCGCGGGCGAGACCAAGCTGCGGATCGCGGGCCTGGACTGGATCACTACAGACTCCCTGCGCAACTTCATCGCCTACGACAATCTGCGCAAGATCGAACTGGGCGACACGCATTCGCCACTCGGTGGGATGCTTGTCGGGCACGCGTGGCTGTTTCCGCCGCTGGCGGTCGCGACGCTGGCGGTGGAGCTGGGAGCGCCGCTGGCGCTTCTGGGCGGACGGATCGCCCGGGTCTGGGCGCTTCTTGCCTGGGGCTTCCACGTCGGCGTGGCGGCGGTGATGGCGATCGTCTTCCCCTATTCGCTGCTGGGCATCGCCTTTGCGCCATTCTTCGCTGTCGAGCGGCTGCCACTTCGGTTGCCAGTGCGACTGACCCGCCGGCTCACGCCTGGCTCGGCAACACGGCTAAGGTGACGTAACTGGCGGCGCCGCTGTAACGGGCGCATCCCCGATAACTCCGAGCCACAACACCTTCCGTAGTTTTCCTCGCCAACCTTTCATCCTCC
>CBDTZZ010000146.1:0-3800 GCA_965365035.1 uncultured bacterium
ACACCCGGCACGTCCTTCGACGAGCCGACCGTGTACAGCGCGACACCGGCGCGGGCGACGATGGAGCGGCCGGGCTCGATGAAGATGTGCGGCTCCGGCAGGTCGTGCTTCTCGCAGGCCGCCTTGATCGCCGGAACGATCGTCTCGGCGTAGTCCTCGGGTGAGGGCGCGTGCTGGTCGAGCGTGTAGTCGACAGCGAAGCCGCCTCCGGGGCTGAACTCTTGCATCTCGAAGCCGTGATCGCGCTTCATCTGCGCCGCGAACTCGAAGACGACATCGACGGCCTTGGCGAAGGGCTCGCGTTCGAAGATGGGCGAGCCGAGGTGGACGTGCAGGCCGGCGAGGTCGAGCGCCGGTGCCTCCATGAGCCTGCGGATCGCGGCCTCGCCTTGCGTCTGCAGCGGCACGCCGAACTTGTTGTCGGTCGTGCCCGTGGTCGTGTAGGCGTGCGTGTGCGGGTCGATGCCGGGCGAAAGGCGCAGCAGAACGCGCTGCTTGAGGTTGCGTGCCTCCGCGATGCCGTTGAGGAGGTGGATCTCGTGAAAATTGTCGACGATGACGCGGGCGATGCCGTAGTCCAGCGCCTCCGCCAGCTCTTCTTCGGACTTGTTGTTGCCGTGGAAGTGGATGCGCTCCGGCGGGAAGCTGACCGAGCGGGCGATCGCCAGCTCGCCTCCGGAAACGATGTCGAGGTCCATGCCTTCTTCGGCGACGATTGCGGCGAGGGCGCGGCCGAGGTAGGCCTTCGCCGCGTAGGCGACGGCAGTCTGCGGGTAGCGCGAGCGAAACGCCTCGAGGAACGCCCGGCACTGGCCGCGCAGCGTCTCCTCGTCGAAGACGTATAGCGGCGTGCCGAACTCGGCGGCGAGGTCGACGAGGTCGCAGCCGCCCACGGCGAGGCGCCCGGCGGCGTTGACTTCGGCCGTCACGGGCAGGACGCGGGCTAGCGCCAGTTTCGTCTTCTGCATGGTGATCAGATTATACGGGACGGGTGGCTGGCAACGGATGCTGTCAACGGAGAGGAAACGGATAAACGGATTCGTTGTCACTGGGGTATCCCATCCGTTTATCCGCTTTGGTCTCCGTTGACAGCCCCCAGCCGCGCCTCAACCGCGGCTAGCGTTGGTACGGCGTCCACGCCGGGGCCTTCGATGACGAGGGAGGCGGCGGCAGCGCCCCAGCGGGCGGCCTCCCAGGCGTCGTTCGTGTCCGCGTAGCGGATGAGGAAGGCGGCCGCGAAGACATCCCCTGCGCCGGTGAGGTC
Organism: uncultured bacterium; assembly: GCA_965365035.1. Lineage (GTDB taxonomy): Bacteria > Chloroflexota > Dehalococcoidia > SM23-28-2 > RBG-16-64-32 > CF-162. The sequence goes on from CBDTZZ010000146.1 coordinate 1,265, forward strand.
GTCCGGCTGGGCGGCGAAGGCCTCGATGCTGCGCCAGTCGCCCCCGCTGTAGACGTCTGCGCCGCCGACGCCGCGCGTGAACGCCAGGACGTCGACGAGCGCGCTCCATTCGGTGAGCGCGGCCGGTGCGTCCTCGGCCCGCAGGTCTTCGTCGGAGAGGAAGAGCGCATGCACGTGCTGGAGCAGCAGTGGCGCGTCCCAGCGGTCGTACGGTATCGGCCGCACGACTTCGTCCGCGCCGATCTCGCGCAGCCAGCCCTGAGCGCCGGCGCCGATGAGAGTCTCAGGCGAGAACGCGGCCGCCATCGCCGGGTCGACTTCGCCGGCGACCGGGCCGAGCAGGACGATGCGGGCGTCTCGCCACTCGTCGGGCAGGTCGCTGGGAGTGAGGCCGGCGGCGCGTTGCGGGACGCGCTGAGTGCGTCGAGAGTCCGGTCCGGAGTAGACGTTGCGCATCTGCGTCGTGGCGGCGGCGGGGACGATGTGCACGTCGATGTCGGGGAGCAGCGAGGCCAGGGGCAGATCGCCCGCGCACGAAGTGAGGACTGCGGTGCGCAGGCCGAAGTTGCGCGCCAGGAGTGATGCGTAGGCGGCCGCGCCGCCTAGGCGCCATGGCTCCCTCACCCCCGGAGGGCGCGGGCGAGGGGAGGCCAGGAGATCCTGGACTACGTGTCCGATTACGAGGAAGTCTGGCGCAGCGCCGGGCATGGCCGTTGTCGTTGGTTAGCGGTTGTAGGGATCGCCGTCACCATCACCATCACCACCGCCGCCGCCCCTGGGCCGGATCACGACCTTGCGCTCGTCGCCCTGGCCGACCGAACCGGTCTCGATGTCCTCGTCCTCGCTGAGCGCGAGGTGAATGATGCGGCGCTCGCTAGCGGGCATGGGCTCCAGCGTCATCGGTCGGCCTGAGTTGCTGACGCGGTCGGCCATGCGCTGAGCGAGGTTCTGCAGGGTCTCTTCGCGCCGCCGGTGATATCGTTCGACATCGACGGTGATGATGACGCGGCTGTTCAGTTTGCGCGTGAGCATGACGTTGACCATGTACTGGAGGGCAGACAGCGTCGTGCCGCGGCGGCCGATGAGCAGACCGAGGTCCTCGCCTTCGATGTCCAGGACGGCGCTTGCCCTGCCTTCGCCGTCGGCGGCCGTCTCCGGTTCGCGTACCGTGATCTCGGCATCGATATCCATGCCTTCGATCAGCGTTCGCAGGAACTCGGTGGCGGTCTCGACCTCTTCGGAGTCGAGGTCTTTGATCTCGATCGGATCGCCGCGTTCCGTCGGGCGTGGCGCTCTCTCCTGGCGTTCTTCCCTGCGCGGCGGTTCTTCTTCGTCCGCTCTTTCTTCGGCTTGGTCTTCCTGCGTCTGGCGGGCGGTGCCTTCTTCGAGGGCGGTGACGCGGACGAGCGCCTGCTCGCCGCCCAGGCCGAAGAGGCCGGGTTTGCCTGGGGTGAGGATCTCGATGCTCACCTCGCTACGCTTAAGTTCGAGGTCGCTGAGGGCGATGTCGATCGCCTCATCGACGTTTTTTGCGCTTACCTCTACGCTTTCCATGGCGGGGCCTCGTTTCTGTCTTGGCCGGATCATCCGGCTCTTTTTCACTCTCGACTTCGGTGGCCTCCACCTCGATGTCAGGCTCCATGGACCGGTCCTTGTCGGTGGCCGCGGGTGCTTCGGCTGGTGGAGGGATGGGCAGCAGTTGTCGCCAGCTCATGATACGGCGACCGTACACATAATAGCTGGCGAAGAGGCTGAATATGTTGGACACGACCCAGTAGACGCCGACGCCGGCGGGCAGGTTGAGCGTGAAGAAGACCAGCATCATGGGCAGAAGCCAGCTCATCATCTGTTGCTGTTGCTGCTGCTGCGGGCTGGCGTTGGGGGTGATCACCATGCGCTGTTGCAGGTAGGTGCTGAGGCCGACGAGGAGTGGCAGGATGAACGTCGTGTCCGGCTCGCCCATGTTCATCCAGAGGAACTCCTGGTTGAGCGGGATCTGTGCCTGGAGGATCTCGAACGGGTAGAGGCGCTGCGAGAGGCCGACGAGGCTCTCCGGGCTGCCGCCGACGAGGTGGGCTAGCGCCCGGTAAAGGGCGATGAAGACGGCCATCTGGATGAGCATGGGCATGAAGCAGCCGAGCGGGTTGATGTTGTGCTCACGGTAGAGCTTGACCATCTCTTCCTGACGGCGCTTGGGGTCCTTGTACTTCTTCTGGAGCGCCTGCATCTCCGGCTGCGCGGCCTGCATCGCCTTGGTCGACTCCAGCTGGCGGATCGTGAAGGGGATCGTGACTATGCGCAGCAGGATCGTGAAAAGGATGATCGAGAGGCCCAAGTTGCCGAAGGTAAAAATGCTCAGGAATAGAAGGCCGTTGATCAGCGGGTTGATGAAGATGTCGTCGATAGGACTGCCGTCCAAAATGAATATATCCGCGAGGATCGCGATCACCACAGTACCCACGATGATGACGGGAACCGAGTTGCCGCGGCTCTTCTTAGGAGCGGCCGTGTCGGTTGTCATCGGCTGATGGCCTTT
>CBDTZZ010000147.1:0-3793 GCA_965365035.1 uncultured bacterium
CGTCAGCGATCGCCACCGTCCACCTCGCCAGTGCGCGTGGCGCCTACCGCGGCATCCTGCCGGACGATTGGCTCGCCGCGCTCTCGCTAGACGCGCACGAGACGTTCTGGCGCTGGAGGGTCGAGTCGTTGAGCCAGGACGGGGCGATCTGGGTCGCCGCCAGGTCGGGTAAGATCGTCGGCTTCTGCACCACGTCGCGCAGCGACGAGCCGGACGCGGCGGCGGACACGGTTGAGGTCGGCTGGCTGTACGTTTCGCCGGATCGGCTCGGTGAGGGCCTCGGCAGCGGACTGCTCACGCGGGCAATTTCCCGTGCCGCCGACCAGGGTTTCGCGGAGGCGACACTGTGGGTCTATGCTGACAACGAGCGTGCGCGCGGCTTCTACGAAAACGCCGGCTGGAAGTTAGACGGGGCCGAGAAGCGAGGGCAGCGGGGGGGCGCACGGCCGCTCGGCGTGAGGTACCAAATCGCGTTTCCCTCTCGCTAGAGGTCCGGCTCAGGCAGTCTGAGCGCGAGTCGCACGGGGTCCGTGCCTTCTGCCAGGTCCAGCTTGGCGCCGTTGAGCGATGTTGCAGTGTCGAAGTCTATGTGCAATACCGGTCTTTCGTTGCGGGAGATAATCTCATCACCGTCACGGGCCTCGTCGAGAACGAGGCCGAACTCGCCATCCTCGCCCATCCTCAGCCGCAGGACTTGCTCTTCGGGCAACTGGCCGGCCTCCAGCGCGTTGGCCATCACGACCAGCGCTCTGTCACTCACAATCAGCACGTGGGCTACCTCCTTGTGCACATTTTCGCCCGGAGCCTTAACGTTAGCACCGACGTCTGGCCGGCGACAGTCTCGGGCTCGGGCATCTTACGTCCAATCGTAGCGGTTAAAGCGAATACGGGCGAGCCTGCCCGCAGACGACGTTGATCTGCTCCAAATGCGAGCTCCCCAGAGGCCCGGCCGCATCGCCGTCGGCAAGGCGGTTTTAGGTACCGGAAGGGGCCAGAATATGGTAAAATGTACTTGCGATCACAAACACTCAAACCCCTGCCAAAAAGGACTGATTTTCCCCGTATGACACCTGCAAAACAGAAGTATACCGCTGCCGACATTCAGGTCCTTGAGGGCCTGGAGGCCGTTCGGCGGCGACCCAGCATGTACATCGGCTCGACCGATGAGCGCGGCCTGCACCATCTCGTCTACGAAATAGTCGATAACTCTATCGACGAGGCGATGGCGGGGTTCTGCGACCGCATATCCATCGTCATAGGCACCGACGGCGCGGTCACCGTTACCGACAACGGCCGCGGCATTCCCGTCGACAAGCACAAGAGAACCGGCAAGTCCGCGCTGGAGACGGTGATGACCTACCTGCACGCCGGCGGCAAGTTCGACAGCCAGGCCTACAAGGTCTCAGGCGGCCTGCACGGCGTCGGCGCGGCCGTCGTCAACGCTCTGTCGTCTGAGATGTGGGTGGAGGTCCGCCGCAAGGGCAAGACCCACCGCCAGGTATACGAGCGCGGCAAGGCCAAGGGCAGGCTCTCGACGTCGTCCAACGGCGCCAAGGAGACGGGCACTACCACCTGGTTCCTGCCGGACACCGAGATCTTCGAAGACACAACCTTCGACTTCAACACGCTGTCGCAGCGCTTCCGCGAGATGGCCTTCCTCACGAAGGGCGTCTGGATCGTCTTCACCGACGAGCGCATAGACCACACCTTCACCTACTACTTCGAAGGCGGCATCCGCTCTTTCGTGTCGCGATTGAACAAGGACCGCCACACGTACCACGATCCGTTCTACATGGAGCGCGACGTCGAAGGCGCTATCGTCGAGGTCGCGCTTCAGTACAACGACACCTTCAACGAATCGACTTTCTCGTTCGCCAACTGCATCCACACAATCGACGGCGGCACGCACCTGACCGGCTTCCGCTCGGCCCTTACGCGCGCGCTCAACGACTACGCGCGTAAAGCGAAGATCCTGAAGGACGCCGACTCCAACCTCTCCGGTGAGGACACGCGCGAGGGCCTGGTCGCCGTCGTCAGCGTCAAGCTCGCCGAGCCTCAGTTTGAGGGCCAGACGAAGACTCGCCTCGGCAACGCCGAGATGAAGGGCCTCGTCGAATCCGCCCTCGGCGAGGCGCTCTCCAGCTGGCTCGAAGAGCGCCCGCAGGACGCCCGCAAGATCATTGAGAAGGGCCTGACTGCGGCACGCGCCCGCGAAGCCGCCCGCAAGGCGCGTGACCTCGTGATCAAGAAGGGCTTCCTTGACGACAGCGTCCTGCCCGGCAAGCTGGCTGACTGCTCCGAGCGCAACCCGGAAGTGCGTGAGCTGCACCTGGTAGAGGGCCCCTCGGCCGGTGGCACGGCAAAAGAGGGCCGCGACCGGCGCTTCCAGGCGATCCTGCCGCTGAAAGGCAAGATCCTGAACGTAGAGAAGGCGCGTCCGGACAAGATGCTGGCGCACGAGGACATCAGGGCCGTGATCACCGCGCTGGGCGCCGGCTTCGGCGAAGACTTCAACGCCGAGAAGCTGCGCTATCACCGCGTGATCATCATGACCGACGCCGACGTCGACGGCGCGCACATCCGCACGCTGCTGATGACGTTCTTCTTCCGCTATATGCCGCAGCTGATCGATGGCGGCCATCTCTACATCGCGCAGCCGCCCCTCTTCCGCGTGCAGAAGGGCAAGGATGTGCGCTGGTTCTTCTCCGACGAGGACAAGGACACGTACGTCGACAACCTCAAGGAGACCAGGGGGCTCATGGTCCAGCGCTACAAGGGCCTGGGCGAGATGAATCCGTCGCAGCTGTGGGAGACGACCATGGACCCGGAGATCCGCACCGTCCTCCAGGTCACCGTCCCAGACACGGTGGAGGCCGACAAGGTCTTCAGCGACCTGATGGGCGAAGAAGTCGCCCCGCGTAAGCGCTTCATCCAGGCGCACTACGACAAAGCCACGCTGGACGTCTAGCGCCGCACCAGTCCGTATACTGGGCAGGTGCCTGACAACAACGATCCGGACCGCCTCGACGACTTCCTGCTCAGCATCCACGGTGCGGATCCGTTCGCTGAAGTGGCTGACGCCTCGGACGCGCACCGCGTCGAGCACGCCTCCTCTCTCGCCGGCGGTGAGCAAGAGTGCGGCGCGTATCCCTCGAACGCCCTGAAGATGCGCCTGCTCGCCGCCATCGGTCGCGCTACCAACGCCAAGCGGGTACTCGAGATTGGCGGCGGGCTGGGTTACAGCGCCCTCTGGTTCGCCGATCTCGTCGGCGACGGCGGGCGTGTCGAGACGATCGACCGCTTCGACGAGCATATCGAGGCGATCCAACAGTACTCAGAGCGTTTCGGAATGGGCGACCGCATCACAGCGCTGGCCGGCGAAGCGGACGACCTACTGCCCACCCTCGATAGCGCCTACGACATCGTCCACGACGATGGCGTTGAGAACCAGCGCCACTTTGAACTGAAAGCTCGGATCGAGAATCGCACTTGCTGCTTCCAGGTCCCCGCCCGTCATTTCGGCACTATGAACTGGGTTGCAGATAACTTGGGAGCCAGGGCCATCATCTATCCCGGATTTGGAGGGAAAGATCACACCCGTACGGCCATACAGGTACTGTCAGGGGAGGTACCCGAAAAACGAGTTTTCACCCACACGGGCTGGAGAATCCTTGATGAGGAGTATGTTTTCCTTCACGCAAAAGGGGCGATTGGTCCGAATGGTCCGGTTCCTGACGTATGGGTTCGGTTGCCTGAGGAGTTCACACGCTACATTCTTCCAGATCCATTGCAA
>CBDTZZ010000148.1:0-3766 GCA_965365035.1 uncultured bacterium
GGCCCGGCAGCACGCTCGACATCGGTGTGTTTGATTCGCGTGGGCGGGAGTTCCTGGACGGCACGGGCTTTCGAGGCTGGAGCGGCGCTGCCCGGGACGGGTTCTTCCTGGCGCCGCGGGAGTCGACGCCGGGGTACATCCGCGGGCCGCTCTTTCCCGGGGAGTGGAACATCGTGCTGGGAGTGGCGCGCGCGGAGCCGGCCGGCGTGCGCTACGCGGTGGACGTTCGCCTGGACATCGCCGAAGACGGCGAGAAGGTGCCAGACGACCTGCCGCTGCTTGCCGGCGGTGCGATCTCGACGGCTGTGAAGCCGGTGGGGCGGGCGGACCCCGAGCGGAGCGGCCGCTGGCTGAAGGGCGACCTACACTGCCACACGCTGCACTCCGACGGGGCAAACACCGTGCGCGAACTCGTCGACCGGGCGATCGAGCTGGGACTCGACTTCCTTGCGGTGACAGACCACAACACGAACTCGCACCACGAGGACCTCGACGCTCTCTCCGACCGTCCGATCATCCTCATCCCTGGCGAAGAGGTGACGACGTACTGGGGTCACGCCAACACCTGGGGCCTGCGCGAGTGGATCGAGTACCGTTGCGCGGACCAGGAGGCGATGGCGGCGGTGCAGCGTTTCATCGCCGAGAAGGGCGGGCTGTTCTCGATCAACCACCCGAAGTCCATCGGGCCGCCGTGGCTGTTCACGGGCTGGGAGGGCTTCCAGTCGATGGAGGTCTGGCAGGCGATGTGGCGCTTCTACAACTGGGAGTCGCTCGAGCGCTGGGACAACCTGCTGCAGCGGGGCGAGCGCGTCGTCGCAGTCGGCGGCTCCGATACTCACTCGATACCGCCGGCCGAACCACGGCACCCGCACGGACTGGCCGAGCCGACGACATGGGTCTACTCGGAGGAGGCGTCGGAGGCCGGCGTGCTGGGCGCGATCCGCGCTGGCCACGCGTTCGTGACGGACTCGCCGGAGCGGGGCTCGCATCTCGTGTTGTCCGCAGACGAGGACGGGGATGGCCGCTACGAGAAGATGATGGGAGACGAGGTGTCCGACGGCGTCGTGCGATTCCGGGTGCAGGTGACGGGCGGTTTCGAGCGTCGCCTGTGGCTGATCGCCGATGGTGAGCCGTTCGATATCGTCACTCTGGATTCGGACGAAACGACCCTCGACTTTTCACTCGACGTCAGCGGCCGTCGCTACGTGCGGGCGGAGCTGCGGGGACGGCGCGGCCGCCCGGAGCGCGGCGAGGTCGTCTGGGCGCTGACGAACCCCATCTGGGTGGCGCAGGGGTGAAGCTGTATCGGGTGATCCTGCCGGCGGGCGATCTGGGGCGCTCCGTCGACTACTTCTCCCGCGTGCTGGACACGCCCGGGGAGCGCGTGTCTGGCGAACGTCACTACTTCGACTGTGGCGGCGTGATCCTGGCCTGCGTCGTCCCGGAGAGCGCCGAGGGGGCTCATCCGAATCCGGATCACGTGTATTTCGCGGTGAGCGACCTCGAGGCGACGTTCTCTCGCGCTGGAGAAGCGGCCGCGGAAGGGTTGGGCGCGATCGCAGAGGGCGCGATGGGCGACATCGCTGAACGGCCGTGGGGCGAGCGATCGTTCTACGCGCACGATCCGTTCGGGAACCCGGTGTGCTTCGTCGATGAGCGAACGCTGTTCACCGGTGGCCGGTTCGTCCCGTGACCAGCCGGCGCTTCATCGTCGTTTCGCACACGCATTGGGACCGCGAGTGGTACCTGCCGTTCGAGGCGTTCCGGGTGCGGCTGGTGCGCATGATGGACGAGCTGATCGAGCTGTTCGAACGTGATCCGGGCTTCAAGCACTTCGTCCTCGACGGCCAGACGGTGCCCCTAGACGACTACCTCGAGATTAGGCCAGAACGACGAGAGACGATCGAGCGCCTGGTGCGCGAGGGCCGCCTGCTGATCGGCCCGAACTACATCCTGCCGGACGAGTTCCTGATCGGCGGCGAGGCCTGGGTGCGGAATCTGATGGTGGGTATACGCTCGGCGCGGCAGTACGGCGGCGTGATGAACGTCGGCTACTCGCCGGACGCTTTTGGGCACATCACGCACTTGCCGGCGATCCTGCGCGGCTTCGGCATCGATTCCGTGGCGATCTGGCGCGGCGTCAGCAACGACGTCAAGGTGTCCGAGTTCGGCTGGTCTGCGCCGGACGGCTCGGAGGTGCTGGCGATCCACTTCCCGTACGGCTACGGTTTCATGTCGCAGGTGCCCGAGGACCGTGATGGGCTGGCGAGCACGATCGCGAACATGCGCTCGTTGCTGGAGCCGCTGGCGAGCACAAGCAACGTCCTGGTCCCGAACGGGACGGATCATCTGCCCGCGCACAGCGGACTCTCCGGCGTGATCGAGACAGCGAACGAGATCCTCGATGACGCGACGATGGAGCACGGGACGTACCCGCAGTTTGTAGCCGCCGTGCGCGAGGAGCTTGGCGACCGCTACAACGAACTGCCGTCGCTCAGCGGCGAGTTCCGCTCGAGCGACCGCTCGAACGTCCTGCCTGGCGTGCTCTCGGCTCGTATGTGGCTCAAGCAGCGGTACGCCCAGTGCGAGGAGCTGCTGGCGCGCTACGCCGAGCCTCTGGCGGCCTGGGCGCATTTGCAGCGTAGCGCCAACGGCGGATCGCCCGAGCGCACGGCGGAAGACCGGCGGCTGTTGCAGCACGCCTGGAAGCTGCTGCTGCAGAACGGCCCGCACGACTCGGTGACCGGGTGCTCGGTGGACGCGGTGTACGACGATGTCAGGCTGCGCTTCCAGAAGTGCGAGCAGATCGGCGAGGCGGTGTACTCTTCCGCGCTGTCAGAGATCGCCGAAGCGGCTGCGCCGTCCGGCGAGACTTGTGCCGTCGCCTGGAACCCGCTCAACGTCTCCCGCAGCGACTTCTGCACTGTGCGCGTGCCGGTGCGCGAGGGCGAGGAACCGACGCACGCGGTGGACAAATCCGGCTCGGCGGCGCCGCTGCAGCTGGTCGAGCGCGGCCTGCATTCGCCTGTCGACCGGCGCGAGCGCGTCGTCTTCGGCTTCGTGGCGAATCAGGTGCCGGCGCTGGGCTACAAGGTCTTCCGGCTGGAACGTCGCCAAACGGCTGCCGAAACTGCGCCTGCCGGTGAGGCGGCGATCGAGAACGAGTTCTTCCGCGTGACGGGCGAGACGGACGGCACGCTGACGTTGGAGGACAAGCGCGACGGCCACGTTTTGCGCGGCCTGAACCGCTTCCTCGACGTCGGCGACCGGGGCGACGAATACACGTACGACCCGCTGCCGGACGATCGCGTCGTCGATCGCCCGAGCGGCTCGGTGAGCATAGCCGTGACGGAAGCGGGTCCGGCGCGCTGGACGCTTGAGGTGCGCCAGACGTACAGCTTGCCGGAGCGCCTGACGGACGATCGCCGCGCGCGGACCGAAGAGCGCGTAGCGTGCGAGATCACGAGCCGCGTCCGCCTATACCCGGGCGTCGCTCGCATTGACGTCGAGACGGAAGTCGACAACCGGGCAGCGGACCACAGGCTGCGTGTTCTCTTCCCGGCTGGGGTGGCGACCGACCACTCGGACGCCGAGCAGCATTTCGGCGTAGTCAGGCGGCCGGTCGCCACTCCGCCTGAGGCGGCGAACGCGCCAGAGTCGCCGGTTGCGTACTACCCACAGAAGACGTTCACGGACCTGAGCGATGGCGAATACGGCCTGATGATCGCGAACCGCGGCCTGGCCGAGTACGAGGTGATGACCGAAG
>CBDTZZ010000149.1:0-3720 GCA_965365035.1 uncultured bacterium
GCGGTTTTCTTTAGCGCTTTGGAAGCGGGGTGTTTAGAACGTCAGCGGCAGGCTCTTCACGCCGCGGATGATGAACGTTCCGCCCCACTCTGGCTCATCGACGGCCAGCTTCAGGTTGGGGAAGCGAGCGAGCATCGTGCTGATGGCGATCTGTGCCTCCGCGCGGGCCAGCGGGGCGCCCAGGCAGAAGTGGATGCCGTCGCCGAGTCCGACGTGGTCGACGGGGTTTCGCGTGACGTCCAACTCGTGCGCGTTGTCGCCCCACTTCGCGGGATCGTGGTTGGCGGCGCCGAGGATGACGAAGGTGGATTCGCGCGCCTTCAGTGGTTGGCCGCCGATCTCCATGTCTTCTTTGATAGTGCGGCCGGTCGCCTGGACGGGGCCGATAAAGCGCAGCAGCTCCTCGACGGCGGACTTGATCAACGACGGATCATCGCGAAGAAGCTTGAGCTGCTCCGGGTTCTTGAGCAGGGCCAGCATGCCGTTGTCGATCAGGTGCGTCGTCGTTTCGTTGCCGGCCACGAGGAGGAGGATCGTCGTGGAGTAGATCTCTTGTGCGCTGAGGGCGGTGCCTTCGTCCTCGGCGGCGATGAGACCGGTGATCAGATCGTCCTGCGGGTTCTTGCGGCGCTCCGCGATCACGCCCGAGAGATAGTCGACGAGTTCGTGGCGCGCCTTTTCGGCTGCTTGTAGCACGTCCTGCGGCGTGAAGGGGCCGCCCAGCGTCGCGACGATGTCATCGGACCACGTCTTGAACTTCGCGCGGTCCTCGGTAGGGACACCGAGCATCTCAGCGATGACGATCACCGGCAGCGGGTAACCGACCGTCTGCACGAGGTCCATCTCGCCTTTGCCCGCGGCGTCGTCGAGAATTCCGTCGACGATGCTCTGGATTCGCGGCCGCAAGTTCTCGACGGCGCGCGGAGTGAACGCTTTGCTGACCAAGCGGCGCAGACGAGTATGCTCCGGCGGGTCAGACGTCAGCATCGTCGGGGCGCGAACGAAGAGATCCTCTGGATGGTCTTCGATGTACTTGCGCTGCATCTCGGCGAACGAATTGGAGCCGCTGCGTCGGTCGGCCGACGTCTGCGGGTGCGTCAAGATGGCGTCTACGTCTTCGTAGCGTGTGAAGACCCACGTCTGGAATGTAGTGTTCCAGGAGACCGGGTTGTGCGCCAGCAGCTCCCGGTACATCGGGTAAGGGTCTGCCAGGGCTTCCGGGGTTAACGGATTGAATTCCGCTGTCACCATCGTTCGATCTCCCTTCGGCGGCCTCGTTTCTGGCCTAGTGACTGATCGGTCACTATGGTAACCGTGCACCCCGGAGTGTCAAGCGGCCTTCCTTGACCCTCGCGACGAATGGCTCTTACGCTGCGAGTCGTAATGGACCTCGCAATCGTCGGCCTCCCCTTCTCCGGGAAGACGACTGTCTTCAAGGCGCTGATGGCCGGTCACGGCAGCGCGTCGGCGGCCGGGCGCGGCGAGGCGATCGGTTCGGTCAAGATACCGGACGAACGGCTGCAGAGCCTGGGCGTGCTCGTCGCTGCGAAGAAGATCACGCCCGTCGAAGTCGTCCTCCACGACCTGCCCGCGCTGTTCGAACGCGGCGCGGCCCCTTCAGGTTCCGCCGCCGAGGCGTTGGGCCGCGCTGACGCTCTGATCCACGTCGCCCGTGCCTTCGAGCGTGACGACGTTCCGCACCCAACGGGCACGATCGACGCAGATCGTGACATCGCCGCCTTCGACGCCGAGATGCTGCTGCACGACATTGGCATCGTTGACCGCCGGCTCGACAAGCTGGACACGACGGCGCGCACCGCCAAGACCGCCGAGGGCGAGGCGGCGCAGCGCGAATCGGAGATGCTGAAGCGCACGAAGACACATCTGGACGCCGAGACTCCGCTGCGCGACGTGATCACCGACGAGGGGGACATCAAGGCGCTCGCTAACTTTGGCCTGTTGACGCTAAAGCCGATGCTGATCCTCGTCAACATCGGCGAAAGCACCGTCGGCGAGCGTGATTCGCTCGAGGCTGACTTGCGCGAGCGGCACACGAAGACGCGTACGTCCGTGACCGCCCTCTGCGCGCGTCTGGAGGCGGAGCTGGCGGAGCTGTCGCCGGAAGAGGCGACGGAGTTTCGGGACGACATGAACGCCGGCGAAGGTGCGACGGACCACGTCCTGGAGGCGGTAAGAGAGATGTTGGGCCTCGTCACGTTCTTCACCGCCGGCGAGAAGGACACGCGCGCCTGGACGATTCCCGACGGCGCGACGGTCCTCCAGGCGGCCGGCCGCATCCACACCGACATCGAGCGCGGCTTCATCCGCGCCGAGGTGATCGCCTGGGACAAGCTGCTTGAACTGGGCTCCCACAACGAAGCGAAGAAGGCCGGTCAGCTGCGGCAGGAGGGGCGGACGTACATCGTCCAGGAGGGCGACGTGATCAACGTCCTCTTCAACGTCTAGGTCTTGTCATGGCTATCGTCAGCCTTCAACACGTGCAGATGATAATCCCGGCCGGGAAGGCCGACGAGGCGAAGCGCTTCTACGGCGAGCTGCTGAACCTCGAGGAGATGCCGCGCCCCCAATCTCTTTCCGACGCCGGACGTGTTGGCGCTTGGTATCGCATCGGTGATCAGGAGCTGCACCTTCGTTTCCAGGCAGACGCCGACGGTGAGCCCGGAATGAGCGACAGGCATCCAGCTCTCGTCACGAACGACCTCGATGGTTTGCGATCGCGCCTCAGCGCCGCCGGCTTCGAGCTGGAGGAGGCGATCCCGATCGATGGCCGGGCGCGCTTCTTCACCCGCGACCCCGGCGGCAACCGCATCGAGTTCCTGGCGTTTGCGGTCGACCGGGCGGGTTCGTAGAGCCTGAGATGGCCGACTCACTCGAAGCTCGAATCGCCGAACAGGTGGTGCGCGCGCTGGAGGGCGGCGAACCCGTACTCGTGGCCACGGTGATGGCCGCGCCCGACGGCTGGGGGGAGCACGTTGGCGCCAAGCTGCTGGTGCGAACCGACGACTCGACTCTCGGCTCGCTTGGTGTGGGCCCGCTCAATGTAGTGGTCACTGCCGGCGCAGCGGAGGCGTTCCAGCGCCACCGCGTGCACACGCTCTATCTCTCGCCCGATGGAGAGGAGCGGAGCCGCCGCGAGGCAGCCGGAGAGGCGTTCCAGGTGATGATCGAGGTGCACGAGCAGTCGTCTGCGCTGGTCATCGCCGGTGGCGGCCACGTGGGCAAGGCGCTGTCCGAGATCGCCAGCCTTTGCGGCTTCCGCGTCACCGTGATCGACGACCGGCCGGAGTACGCCGATCCCGAGCGCTTCCCGGAAGCCGAGCGGGTGATCCGCGGCCGCTTCGACGAGGTGCTGGCGGACTACCCGCTGGACGGCACGACTTACGTTGTCGCTGTGACGCGCGGTCACAAGCACGACGAGGCCAGCTTGCGCGGCGTCATTGGGCGCGGCGCCGCCTACGTTGGCATGATCGGCTCGCGGCGGCGGGCCAAAGCGGTGCTCAAACACCTCGTCGAAGATGGCGCGGACCCGGACGAGGTGGCGAAGGTGCACACTCCTATCGGTCTCGATATCGGTGCCGAGTCGCCGGCAGAGATCGCGGTCAGCGTGATGGCCGAAATCATCCTCCTGCGGCGTGGCGGCCGCGGCCGTCCGCTCAGCGAAGGGCGCGGCGAGTGACGCTACTGGCGGTGGCGGCGGGC
>CBDTZZ010000150.1:0-3695 GCA_965365035.1 uncultured bacterium
GGGGCCGGTTACGCTTATCACGCCTCAAAGCACGCGGTCATCGGCCTCACGCGGCAGTTCGGGCTGGACGGCGCCCCGCACAACATCCGCGTCAACGCGCTCTGCCCCGGCTGGATCGAGACGCCGCTGATCGCGCCGTACACGATGTCCGAGGAAGTGACGAGCTGGATGGTCGATGGCACGCCGATGGGTCGGTTGGGCGGCGCGGACGAGGTGGCGAAGGCGGCGCTCTTCCTGGCCAGCGATGACGCCTCGTTCGTGACGTCGACACATCTCGTCATCGACGGCGGCTGGACCGCCCGCTAAGCCGTGACGCCCGTATGAGCGACTCCCGCGGATCCGCCGGATACCCCGTCATCGTTGGCGTTGGGCAGGTGACGAACCCCGCGCAAACCACCAGCGACTCCATCGAGCCGGTGGAGCTGATGGCGCAGGCCGCGCGCCTGGCCGACGAAGACGCCGGCGGCGGGCTGCTCTCGCAGATCGATTCGCTACAGGTCGTGAACCTTCTGAGCTGGCCCTATCCGGACGCACCCGGCCTGCTGGCGTCGCTAATCGGCGCCGAACCTGCGATGACACGTTACTCCGATCTCGGCGGGGAGACTCCGCAGCGGCTGGTAAACGAGACGGCCGAGGCGATCGTCGCCGGGCGCACTCGCGTGGCCCTGTTCGCCGGCGCCGAGGCGATGCACTCGAGACGCCTGGCGCAGAAGGAGGGCGCGCGCCTTCCCTGGGCCGCCCGCGGCACGCCGGAACGAACGATCGCGAACACCCGTCTTGGCTCGTCCAACGTTGAGTTTCTCCACGGCGCAATTCTGCCAACGCGTGTGTACCCGCTCTTCGAGAACGCGATCCGCGCCGACGCGGGGCGCACGATCGAGGAGCACCAGGCGTACCTGGGCACCCTCTCTTCGCGCTTCACCGAAGTCGCCGCGGCGAACCCGCACGCCTGGTTCCCCCAGAAGCGCACGCCGGAGGAGATCACGACCGTGAGCCCGGACAACCGCTGGGTCGCGTTCCCATATACCAAGCTGATGAACGCGATGATGCAGGTGGACCAGGGCGCGGCGCTGCTCCTGACCGGCAGCGAGACGGCGCGCGAGATGGGCGTCCCCGAAGAGAAGTGGGTCTATCTCCATGGCTGCGGCGACGCGGACGACAAGTGGTTCGTCAGCGACCGCGTGGACTACCATCACTCGCCCGCGATCCGGGCCGCCACGACCCGAGCGCTTGGCATGGCCGGCACGAGCGTCGAAGAGATCGACATGTTCGACCTCTACTCCTGCTTTCCGGCGGCCGTCCAGCTTGCGCTCGGCGCACTCGGCTTAAGCGCGGACGACCCGCGCCCGCTGACGCTGACTGGCGGCCTTCCCTACGCCGGCGGCCCCGGCAACAACTACGTCAGCCACTCGATCGCCAGGGCCGTGGAGCGGCTACGGGAGAGTCCGGACGCGCGGGCACTCGTCACTGGCCTCGGCTGGTTCGCCACCAAACACTCGGCCGGCATCTACAGCGCCCAGCCGCCAGCCGGAGAATGGCAGCGGACCGATCCGCAGGCGGACCAGGGCAAGGTCGACGCGATGGAGTCGCCGCCTCAGGCGCCGGAACCGTCTGGCGACGCCACGGTTGAGGCCTACAGCGTCGCCTTCGGCAAAGAGGGCGAACCGGAGCAGTGCATCGTCATCGGCCGGCTGGCTGGTGGCGAGCGTTTCATCGCCAACACGCCCGCGGACCGAGACCTAATGTGGTCGACGACGCGGGAAGAGTTCGTAGGCCAGAAGGGAAGCGTCAGTCACGATGCGGCGACGAGACGCAACGTCTTCGAGCCGGCCTGATCGGCGCAATCAGGTTTGACGGTTTTCGTGGCGTTGGGCTATATTTTGAGTCCGGCCTACTGAACTCGAACGGAGCGTTGATCTCAATTGGCAAATCAAGTCGGCAAGCGATATCTGTGCGCGAAGTGCAATTCGGAGATGATCGTCACCAAGGGTGGCGAAGGTGAGCTCGCCTGCTGCGGCGAGACGATGAAGCAGAAGTAATAGGCGGAGGTTGAACCGTGGCGAACCAGCTTGGCAAGCGATTCCAATGCGAGACCTGCAACAGCGAAGTCCTCTGCATTAAAGCGGGGGACGGCGAGATCCAGTGCTGTGGTAAGGCGATGGAGCTACTGCAGCCGAAGGTGCTCCCCTCGGCCGACTAGCACCAGACAAGCGATATGAGCGACGGGCCGTCCGTACGGGCGGCCCGTTTGCGTGACGCTGTCGGGCGATGAGGGGCCGTGACGGCTGAACCTTGACACTTTACCGTGAAAAACCCTAAAATCTAGGCGGTTTCCTATACATTCCGCGATCCGAGGAGGGATCATTGCCTGAAGTCATCATCACGAGTCGTGACAACTTTGATCACGCGCTGAAGAAGTTCAACAAGATGGTCCAGCAGAGCGGCATCCTGGCCGAGGCCCGCCGACGCGCGCACTTTGAGCCGCCGAGCGTCATACGCAAGAAGAAGGCCGCCGCCAAGCGTCGCAAGACCTTGAAGAACGCCCAGCGCGGCGGCTAAGCCTCCCAGCTCTCACATTCCCCCTCACTGAGTAACACTTGACGCCCATGTCGCTCAAAGAGCAGCTGGCGAACGACCTCGCAGACGCCCTGCGCCAGGGTGACGACACCCGAAAATCCACGATCCGTATGCTCATGTCCGCGATCAGCACGGAAGAAGTTGCCGGCGCTGAGAGGCGAGAGCTGGGCGACGAAGAGGTGCTCAAGGTGGTCGCCAGGCAGGTCAAGCAGCGCCGGGACAGCATCGAGGAGTTCGAGAAGGCCGGCCGGGAAGAGCTTGCGAAAAAAGAAGCGGCGGAGATGCAGGTCCTCCAAGCCTACATGCCGGAGCAGGCAAGCCGCGAGGAGATCGAGGCTGAGTCACGCAAGGTGATCGACGAAATCGGCGCCACCGGGCCGCAGGACAAGGGCAAAGTGATGCAGGCGATCATGCCCCGCCTCGCAGGTCGCGCTGAAGGCCGCGACATCAACGAAGTCGTCACCCAGCAACTGTCGGCGCTGTAGCACGCACCTGCCATTTCGGCGATGAGCCACGTGCAACCTCTGTTATCATGGTCAAGCCCCAATTCGCATAAGCAGAAATGCCAATGAAGGCTAGTAAAGCGCACCCAGCTATTTCCTCGTTCCAGGCGTTAGTCCTGGGGCTGGCCGTCGCTGTGGCGCTCGCCTTCGTGCTCATCCCGGTGCTCCCGGGCGAGACACCACTGGACGTCGGCGACGTGGCTTTCACGTCGTTCGAGACTGAGGGCGAGACGATCGTCCGTGAGGGCCAGATCGTAACGGAGACGAGCCTCGGCCAGATCAAGGGCGCCGGCCTGCTGGACAACGACACTGGCCTCGGCGAAATCTTCTCCGGCCTGCTCATCGCCGTGTTGGCTGGCGCCTTCATCGGATTCTATCTCTACCTCTTCCAGCCGCCGGAAGTTAACACCAACCGCCGCCTCTTCATGTATGGACTGCTGGTCGTCCTCTGGGTCGCCGGCGCCAAAGTCTTCTTCTCCCAGGCGCTGCCGGATAGCGACCGGCTCTACCTGGCTTACATGCTGCCGATCGCCGCGGCGCCGATGCTGATCGCGGCGCTGCTCGACTCGGGGCTCGCTCTCTTCACGGCGGCGCTGCTGGCGCTCGTCGCCACCT
>CBDTZZ010000151.1:0-3689 GCA_965365035.1 uncultured bacterium
CTGGCGGGGCTCATGATTGATCGGTTGGTTAGGTGGCCTTACCGATGCGTGTGATCTTGGTGCCGCAGACGGGGCACGTGCCCTGTACAGCGGGGCGACCGTTCTTCAGCGTGACCGATACTTGATCCTTGATCTCTCGCTTGGTCCGGCACTTGAGACAATAGCCTTCCATTGCTCCTCCTTGCCCCTGGCGGGGTGCATATGGGCCTGTCCGATGCGCACCACTATAGCGTCCCCGTAACGTGTGTCAACACGTTGATGATGGCCTTTTCGTATGAGTGACGTAGCTTTGCGCAGATTTTAAGCGCTTTCGAGCCTGAAAAGCGCGTATGAGTGTGCCGCCCAACGGGCGAAAAGCGCCTGCCTAGTAGCGGTTCAGCTCGTCAATCAGCTTGCGCAGCCGCCCGACGCTGGACTGGTTGAAGTGCACGGCCAGGCGCTCGCAATCCAGCTCGTCCTTGTCATCGATCTCGACTTTCGAGGGCTCTGACGCGCGGATGCCGCGACGCCCCAGGATGTCCTTGAAGGCGTGTCCCAGCGCGGCGATCTTGTCCTTCGGAGGCAGGCGCTTGATGCGTAGCATGAGCACGCCGTCGGCGTAGCGCTGTGACTGGTAGTTGGCGTAGAAGTGCGTGATCTCTCTCACCGCCGACTTGATGCTCGTCGCGTGGTAGAGCAGGTGCATGTCGTCCCGAGAGATCAGGCCGCGGCCCAGCAGCTGCTCCTCGGTGAAACGCAGCCAGTCGCTCCAGAACTTGCTGCCTTTCTCTTCCAGCAGAACGACCGGGTGAAGGTCGCTCTTGCCTGTCTGCATCAGGGTCAGTAGTTCGTACGTTTCGTCCATCGTCCCGAAGCCGCCGGGCAGAAGCGCGAAGGCGTCCGACTCCTTGATGAACGTGACCTTGCGCGTGAAGAAGTATTTGTAGTTGATCAGCTTCGTGTTGCCCTGGATGAAGATGTTCGGCTCCGACTCCAGCGGCAGCCGGATCGACGCCCCAAAGCTCTTCTCCGCGCCGGCGCCTTCGTGTCCCGCGGCCATAATGCCGGGCCCGGCGCCGGTGATCACCATCCAGTTCTGCTTGACCATCGCCTCGGCGAAGCGGCGAGTGTACTCGTACACTGGCTCCTCCGGCGTCGTGCGGGCGGAGCCGAAGATGGAGACCTTGAGCTGGTCCTGCCACTTCTTGAACACGCGGAACGAGTAAGCGAACTCCTTGAGTGCCGCGTTCACAAGCTTCTGCTCTCCGCGCTCGGCGTCGTCGCGGACGAGCCGCAGCGCCGTCATCATCATCTCCTGGACGAGGTCGGCGTTCGCTCCGGCGCCGGATTCGGCGACGAGCTGCACGATCTTCTCGTCAAGCGCCTTGTCGCCTGAGGTATAGGGCCGTCGACGGCGCGCCTTTTGTTCAACCATCTGAATCGATTTTAACACTCGTGGGTGACGCGCCTTTTGTGAGCGGGGACGCGAGACGCCATATCATAGTGGCGATGGCGCGCACGATCGTTCACGCGGATCTCGATGCCTTCTACGCTTCCGTCGAGCAGCTGGATAATCCCGAGCTGCGTGGCAGGCCGGTGGTGGTCGGTGGCCCGGCCGAGAGCCGCGGTGTAGTTGCCGCGGCATCTTACGAGTCGCGCGCTTTCGGCGTGCGTTCGGCGATGCCGATGAGCCGGGCGTTACGGCTTTGCCCGGACGCTGTTCGCATCTCGCCGCGGTTCGAGCGTTACGGCGAGATGTCGAAGCAGGTGATGGCGATCTTCCGGTCGGTCACGCCGCTCGTCGAGCCGCTGTCGCTGGACGAGGCGTTTCTAGACGTGAGCGGCCGTGCGAAGTTCCACGGCGGCCACCGACAACTGGCCGAGTTCCTCAGGACCGAGGTCAAGAAGCGTACCGGTCTCACCCTGTCGGTTGGTCTGGGCACCAACAAGACGGTCGCCAAGATCGCCTCCGAAAGCGGCAAGCCGGACGGGTTAGTCATCGTCCCGGCCGGGCGCGAGGCGGGGTTTCTGGCGCCGTTGCCGGTGCGTGCGTTGTGGGGCATCGGCCCAAAGTCCGAAGCTGCGCTCACGGAGGCTAGCTTCGCCACGATTGGCGATCTGGCGGCGTCCACCCCCGATCGCCTGGAGGCCGTTCTTGGATCGCGCGGCCGCGACGTCTACGAGATGGCCTGTGGACGGGACGAGCGGCCTGTCGTCATCGATTCGGAGCGCAAGTCGGTCGGGGCCGAGACGACGTTCCCGCGTGACCTGCCCGACGGTGACGAGCTGCGGCACCAGCTGCGCCGGATCGCGGAGGAGGTCGGGGAGCGGCTGCGCAAGCACGAGGCCCGCGCGAAGACGATCGCCCTCAAGCTCCGCTACTCGAACTTCACCACGATCACGCGCCAATCAACTCGCGAGGAGCCTACGGATGACACGGACGAGATTCACGGGGAAGCGGCGGCGCTGCTGGACAACGTAGTGCGGAGCAACGACAAGTTTCGGCTGATCGGGGTTTCGTGCAGCAACCTTGAGGAAGAGCGCAAGGAGCAGCTCAAACTCTTCGGCTGAGTCGCTAGCCCAGGATTTCGGGCGCGCCGTGGTGGGCGTGGTCCGGGAGGATCAGGCCGTCCTGACCGATGACAGACTCTTCGATCTTCAGGTCCGGGCGCGCGGTTAGCATCTCAAGGAAGAGGGTGACGATCGCCGGATCCCATTGGCTGCCGCCGCCGTCGCGCAGGATCGACTGCGCCTCTTCGTGGCTCACCGCCTGGCGGTACGGGCGATCCGTCGTCATTGCGTCGTAGGCGTCCATCACAGCTACGATGCGGGCGCCGAGCGGTACTTTTTCGCCTTTTATGCCGTCCGGGTAGCCGCGGCCGTCCCAGCGTTCGTGGTGGTGGTAGACGATCGGGTAAGCGGTTGCCAGGAAGCCGACCCGCTTGCAGATCTGGCCGCCGGAGTAGCAGTGCTGTTTGACGATCGCATATTCTTCGGGCGTCAGGGAGCCGGGCTTCTTCAGGATAGAGTCCGGCACGACGATCTTGCCCATGTCGTGCAGGGCCGCGCCAAGGCGCACGACTTCGATCTCGTGGCCGGGCATCCCCAGCTCTTTGGCCACGATCGATGCGTAGTCTGCAAGGCGTCGGCAGTGGCCACCCGTGTACGGGTCACGACTCTCAATCGCCTCCGTCAGCCCCATCGCCGTTTCGAGAGCGAACCGCGAGAGCGATTCGCGCTGGCGCACGCTGCGGATGGCGATCTCCGCCTGGCGGGCCAGGCGCTCCAGGCGCGCGGTGTCTTCCGCCGTCAGCTCGCGCTCTTCCGGGAAACCGACGAGAAGTGCACCGTAGACGCCGTCCTCCAGTTCCACGGGAGCGGCCGCCGCGGTGACGAAACCAACGTGCGCGGCGAATTCGCGAAGTCTGTCATAGCGCGGATCTTCAAAGACGTTCTTGGCCTGGGTCGGCTTGTGATGGAGGATCGTCCAACCCTCGACGCCTTCGCCGTACGGGGCACCGTTTGGGAAGATCTGTCGGAAGGCGTCATCGCTGAAGCCGAAGGGAAGGAACGGGCGCTGGCTCTCGGTGCCCACTGGCACCATGATCGTGCAGATCCTGGCGTCGCAGGTCTCGGCCACGCGGCGCGTGACTTCTTCGACGACCATCTGCTCGTCGCCACCGGACATAATGGCTGTGTGGATGCCGGAT
>CBDTZZ010000152.1:0-3681 GCA_965365035.1 uncultured bacterium
TCGCATTCGCTTGTACGGCGACGCGCTTGGTGGACTTCGGCCCGGCGCCGTTCAGATGTTGCGGCGTTCCAGAGTCGAGTTCGCGCCACGTCGCGCCGGTGTGTAGCGGCACCACCCGCGCGATTTCGTCGGTGATCTCGCCCACGTCCGGGTAGGCGATGCGGATCTCGTCCGTGCCTAGGCGCTCCGCCAGCCGCTTGCCCAGCTCGGAGAGGACGCGCCACCCCTGCAGCGCTTCGCCGCGCAGGTCGTGCGCCTGCTGCAGGCGCATGATGCGGCGGTCGGCGCTTGTTGTCGTGCCTTCCTTCGCCCAGTAGCCGCCGTCAGGTAGTACGGAGTGTGCCAGCTTGGCTGTGTCCGTGGGCAGCGAGTCGATCACCACCAGCAGCTCGACGGACGAGAGTAGCTTCTCGACGCGGGCACGGTCCGGCGCTAGCATCAGCGGGTTGTCGTTGAGGACGACAAGCGCCTTGACCTGCGATCCGTTCGTCATCTCATCGAAGGTGAGACCGGTTCCCGTCGCCACCTGGGCACCCCAGAGGCGCTGCATCTCGTCGCGGGAGGCATCGGAAAAAGGTCGGCCCCCCGGGAAGAGGTCAGCGCAGGCGCCCATGTCGCGCGCGCCCCAGCCGTTCGCCTCGGGTGGCAGCACGAAGAGCGCGTTCGGGGCATCGTCCCCAGCGACGGAGATCGTGACGTTAGCCATCGCACCAACGATGGCGCGCGCGGCCGACGATCCGAAGTGTGGCAGCGCGCAGATCGCGGAGAAGCCTTCGCCGGCTTCCGTGAGGACGGTCACCGCCTTGTCGAACGCTGCTTGCATGTCGCTCGAAAGCAGCGCCCGGCCGGCAGACGCATCAGCGCCGTCGACGGCAGCGGCTAGCGCTGCCATGACCGCGGCCTCATCGCCAGGCTTTGGCTGCACCCAGGCTTCCGCGAAGTCGTTCAGCTCGCCCCAGAGCGAGCTAACGACGACTACGCGAGCCTCGCCGCTGACGTTGGCGTCCTTCACTCGCAGTCCGAATACGTTATGGCTGGAGTCGAGGTCGTCGCCGACGACGAGGATCGTCTTCGAGGCGGCGATGCGCATGCCGTCGGCTGGCAGCGCCTCGGACCCGAAGGCCTCGCGCAGGGCGCCGGCGGCGGCGCGTGTCACGGCTGACGTGCTCGTGTCGACGCTGTTCGTGCCGACGATCGCGCGGGCGATCTTGCTCAGCAAGTAGTTCTCTTCGTTCGTGGCCAGGGGCGAGCCCAGGAAGCCGATCGCCTCCGGGCCGTGTTCTTCTCGAACCTGCGCCAGGCGCGCGACGGTAAACTCCATCGCCTCGTCCCAGTCCGACGCATCCTGGCCGCCGTTACGTTTGATCAGCGGTTGGCCTAGGCGCATGTTCGGCTTGATGGCGTCGTAGTGGAAGCGTCCGCGTACACAGATCTGGGTGCCGCTGACCGGGTTGGCGCTCTCGTCAGGGCGGATGATGACGCCGCGGCCCTTCTTGGTGCCCAGCGAAATCGAGCAGCCGACTGAGCACTGGGTGCAGGTCGTCGCTGTCCAGCGCTCCGTTTGCGTCGCGCTCCACTTGTTGGGGTGCTCCATCAGCGTCGCCGTCGGGCAGACGTCGATGCAGGAGCCGCAGAAGTCGCAGTTTGAGTCGTCCACGGGCCCGTCGGCGCCGAAGGCGATTCGCGTCGAGAAGCCGCGGCCGGCGAGCGTGATGGCGCCCGTGTGGCGTATCTCGTCACAGGCGCGGACGCAGCGCGTGCAGATGATGCACATCTGCGGGTCGAACTCCAGGAACGGGTTGGCCTGGTCGGGAGCTGGTTGCTCCAGGTTGTAGTAGGTGCGCTCGTCGCCGTCCCACGGCTCGTAGCCGGCCATCTCCAGCTGCTCGCAGGTCGTCTGCAGCTCGCAGCGGTAGTTCTTCGAGCAGGTCAGGCAGCGGTGCGTCACAGTGTCGTCGCGCAGGCAGGTGTCGCCCGGCTTGCACTTGACGACGCGGTGACAGGTGAGGCAACGGTCGGAGTGGTAGGACATGATCAGCGAGAGCACAGCCTGCCGCGTCGAATGCAGCTCGGGCGTTTGCGTGCGCACGATCATGCCTTCGGCGGCCTTCGACGTGCAGGAGAGCTGGAAGCCGCGCTGGCCCTCGATCTCGACGATGCACGTGCGGCAGCCGGCGTAGGGTACGAGGCCGTCGATGTAGCAGAGGTTGGAGATGAACGTGCCCTGATCCTTGATCACCTCGACCAGCGGCGCGCCCTCGACCACTTCGATGTCGGTGCCGTTGAGGTTGATCGTGGCCACGGGCGGTCTATCTCTCCCGGTCGCGTTCGACGGGCTTGCCGATGTGCAGTGGGATCTCGTCCTCAAGCGGCGCCTTCTTGCCGTTGGGGTAGGTGTGATCGTGCTCACCCAGATGCTTCTGCGCCATCTTCGTCAGGGCGTGCTTGTCGCGGTAGAGGTCGTCGAAAAAGTAGGTTGCGTCGTCCAGGGGCCCACCGGCCTGGATCGCCTCGTACGGGCAGGCCTCCACGCACAGTCCGCAGTACATGCAGAGGCGGAAGTCGATCTCGTAGCGGTCGATGTTCAGCGCGCCGTCTTCGCGCGGAGATGTCTGCACCAGGATGCAGCCGTCGGGGCAGGCCTGCGCGCAGGTGGAGCAGCCGGTGCAGCGTTCCTCGAACCAGAGCAGGTTCGTGCGGGCGTCGACGGGGATGGGGCGGACCTCTTCGGGATACTGCGTCGTGAACGGGCGGCGGAACAGGTAACGAAACGTTACCGACAGCCCCTTAGCGATTCCAATACCAAACAAGACGCGTGATCTCCCTCTACCGGGGCCATGAGGCCCCGCACGTCCGATTGTAGGGAGGCGTCAGCGCTGATTCAAGTGAATTTAATCACGAAGGCCGGTCGACTGCCGCGCCGGTGGTAACATGCAGCCCTAAACGCCCCCCTGAAGAAAGGTGAACCGATGACCCGCATGTTCGTCCGCCACAAAGTCAATGACTACGCCGCCTGGCGCAAATTCTATGACGATTTCGACCGTAAGAGCCTGGGAGCCACTGCCCACGCCGTCTACCAGAATCCCGACGATCCGAACGACGTCACGGTGACCCACGACTTCGACACGTCCGCAACAGCGAAGGCGTTCGCCGACAGCAACGAGCTGCGCGAGGTGATGGGCAGAGCCGGCGTCGTCGGTCAGCCCGACATCTGGTTCGCGGACCCGGCCTAGCCGTCTACAGACCGGCGCCTGTCATTCCCTCGCCTTCGCTGCTATCCTTGCGCCATCATGGAACCTGAGTTTCGCTTCTGTACCAGCGCCGACGGCACCGAGATCGGATACACGAAGCTCGGCGAAGGGCCGCCGCTGATTTCCGTCTCCTCTTGCACCGGCGAATTCGAGCTCGCCTGGGCGATGCCGGGCGGCCGCGAGTGGATCACGAGTCTGGCGCGGGGACGCACGCTCATAGCGATCGACCGTCGTGGGGCCGGATTGTCTCAGCGCGACGTAGCGGACATTACGCTCGACGCCGACATCGCTGATCTGGAGGCTGTGGTCACGGCAGAGGCGCTGGACCGCTTCGATCTTCTGGCTGCATACGAGTCTTGCTCAGTACCTGTTGCCTACGCTGCTGCACAGCCGGATAGAGTGGCGCGATTGGTTCTCTGGGGGCCTTACG
>CBDTZZ010000153.1:0-3655 GCA_965365035.1 uncultured bacterium
GGGAAGTGAGAACGAGCGCCAGTCGTGGCGCATCGATGTCGCGGATGCAGTCGACCTCGATGGGCAGTTCGAGCTCGCGGTCGACGTCGTATTGCCACCGCCGCCGCAGCGGTTTCCGCCCGTGCTGCTCTTCTGCCTGCCCGGCGGCTTTCTGACCCGCCGCTACTTCGATCTGGCCTGCCGCTACGCTGAATCACTGCCGCCGGCGATGCTCATCATCACTTGCGGCCTCGCCGGCACCGGCAAGTCCAACATCGCCCGCAAACTGAGCCGCCGGCTCGACGCGACGGTGCTGAACTCGGACGTCGTGCGCAAGGAGATGGTAGGGATGGACGCCCGGGAGCGCGTCCTCGATGAGTATCGTGACGGGCTCTACTCAGCGGAGATGACCGATCGCACCTACCAGGCGCTCTTCGACGGCGCGCGCGAGCAGCTGATGGCCGGCCGCTCCGTGATTCTCGACGCCTCGTTCACGCGCCGCGAGCATCGGCGTGCCGCCGCTCGTTTGGCGCGGGAGACCGGCGCCCAGTACGCCTGCGTTGAGGTGAGCGCCGCGGAGGATGCTATTCGGGAGCGTCTGGCCGGCCGGCTGAAGCGGGGTCGCGATGCCTCCGACGCCCGCTGGGACATCTACGTGCAGCAGAAGCGGCGCTTCCAGCGCCCGTCCGAGGTGCCGCCAGAGCGCCTGCTCAGCGTCGACACCTCGAAGCGAGGGGCTTGGAGACTAGCGCCGATCCTCGATGCGCTGCGCCGTATTTCGCCGCTGAGCGTGCCCGCCTAACGGCCGGTGGAGCCGTGGCCGCCGGCGCCCCGCGCGGTCTCCGACAGGTCTTCAGCGACCGTCATGTCCATCACGACCGCCTGGCCTATCACCAGTTGGGCGATGCGGTCGCCGTCGTTCACTTCGTGAGGCTCTCGATAGTGGAGAGCGTGCATCGTGACGAGGAGTTCGCCACGGTAGTCGGAGTCGATCGTGCCGAACGTGACGACGATGCCTCTTGAAGAGAGGCCGGAGCGCGGCCTGATCTGGACATCGTAGCCAGCGCCGATCTCGATCGCTATCCCCGTTGGCACCTTAACCGGCTCGTGGCCGACGATCATTGGCGCGTCGAGGCAGGCGTAGAGGTCGTATCCGGTTGCGCCCTCGGTGGCGCGCTCGGGCAGGCGGGCACCGGGCCGCAGTCGTTTGACGCGCACCGGGATGCTCACTAGGGGATGTACAGTCCGCTGTCGCGGCGCTTACCACGTTCGATCGGCTCTGTCGGACTCTCGGGCTCGGAGGTGGGTCCGCTGGGAGCGCCCTTCGGCGGCTTCCCCCCGGCCGCTTTCACGACCTGCTCGATCAGCGCTGGCTCAGGCAGCGCCCCCGGGATCGAGATGCTGTCGTTGATCAGTGTCAGCGGCACGGCCTCTACGTTGTAGCGTTTGGCCAGGTCGGGGAACTCGTTGACCTCGATCACTTCCGCCTTCACGTGTTCGCTGACCATGCCCATCATGAAGGCGGCGCGGGCCATCTGGGGACAGTACGGGCAGGTTGGTGTCACGAACACGCGCACTGAGACGTCCGTCTTCAGCTCCGAGAGCGCCGTCACCGAGTCCTCCATCAGCAACGTCTCCCATCGCGAGAGGTCGACGAGCGATTCCACGAACGCGGGGAACTCCGTGCCGCCGGGTATGCCGTAGTACTTGAAGAAGCCGGGCCCGGGCCCGCGCAGCACCATTCCCGGCACGCGCTCCACGCCGAACTTCGCCTTCTCCTCGGGGTTGTCCTCGAAGTAGTGCACGCGCAGGCTGATGAGGTCACTAAGGCCGGATAGCTCCTTCAGCATGTCCTGCGTCTGCTTGCAGAACGCGCAGGGCTCGACGCCCGGCGCTTCCAGCTTCGTCTCACGCTGCGTGAAGTAGTCGATCTTAACGGGCGCGGCCAATTCGGCGGTGAACTTGGCCTGAATCGCCTGCTGGTCCTTAAGCGGAATCACTCATATCCCTCGTTTTCAGCCACACCAATACAAGCCGCTGTAGCACCGTAAATCCGGAGATCAGCGCCAGCGCCCAAAGCGCCGGCGTGAGGACGTTTGTGTCGAGTATATCTTGCAGGATGAGGCCACCACCCAGCAGCAGCACGCGTTCGGTGCGGGTGAAGATGCCCTCGCGCAGCTTGACGCCGATGATCTCGGCCCGCGCACGCAGGTAGCTGACCATGATCGAGGCGACGACGGCGGCGAAGATCAGCAGCACTTCTTCGCGGGCGTTGAGGTCGCTGAAGTACCACAGCAGACCGAAGAGGACGACCGCCTCCGAGAGCCGGTCCATCGTCGAGTCGAGGACCGATCCGAACGGCGTCGCGCGACCGGTTGCCCGCGCCAACGAACCGTCGAGGAAGTCCAGGGCGCTGAACGCCAGCATAACGATGCCGGCCTCCAGGAAGCGCCCGTTGGCCGCCAACACCGCGGCTCCGACGTTGCCGGCAAAGCCGAAGAGCGTGAGCATGTTCGGCGTCACGCCCAGCCGCGTGAGCACGCTGATTGCGGGATCGGTAATCCATTTTGGGGCGGAGCGCGGCGTTAGCGCCGGCATCAGGCGCCGTTTCCATTGCGGTTGGCCGCCGTCTCCTCGTAGAAGGCGAGTACCTCCGACGAGACTTCTTCCCAGCTCCAGCTGCGGGCGTGCAGAGCGGCCACCCGGCCCATCGCCTCGCGCATGCCGGCGTCGGAGAGCAGGCGCTTGAGTGCTTCGCACAGCGCTTCACTGTCGCGCGGCGGTACGAGCAGGCCATGCTCGCCGTCTTTGACGACGGCCGCGAAGCCAGGGATGCGGGAGGCGACGATCGGCACGCCGGAGGCCATCGCCTCGAGCAGGATCAGGCCAAGACTTTCGTGCCCGGTGTTGGGTGCGCAGAAGACGTCGCCGCTGCGATAGTAGCGGGGCAGGTCCTCCTCCGCGACGTAGTCTGTGAAGATGACGTCCTGGACGTTGTGCTCTTCGATGTAGCGTTCGCAGGCCGGGCGGATGCCGCCGTCCGGGCCGACGATGATCAGCCGCGTCTCCGGCATTTCGTGCTTCAGCTTGGCGAACGCCTCGATCAAGTAGGGCAGCCCCTTTCGCTGCTCCTGGCGGCCGACGAAGACGATATTGCGTTTATTGTCCATGAGTTCGGGTATCGGTGGCGTCTCTGCGGCGAAGCGGGCGTAGTCGATGCCGCTGGGGATGATGCGGAAGTCGTCGTCGAAGTACTTGCCGATGAGGTCGAGGGCTGCCTGAGAGTGGGCGATGCGGCCGTGAATGCGATGCCACCACTGCTGGATGATGAACTGGGAGTAAGCGTAGACGCGGCTGCCGCTGTCGCGCGCGGCGTGGAACGTGGCGACGTTCGTCGCCTGCGAGAAGCGCACGAACTGGAACGGCAGCAGCGGCGCGAACGGCTCGTGGATGTGCACGATGTCGAACTGCTCACGCGCCAGCAGCTTCTTGACCCGCGAGGAGAGGTTGTAGGAGAGCGAGATGTTGGCCACCGAACCGCTGACAGGCAGGCTGATGGCGCTGTGTCCGATGACGTGAAGGTACGGTGGCTCTTCGCTGGAACGTTTCGACGCCGGCGCGACGACTGTGACGTCGTGGCCCCGCCGCAGGAAGTGCTGCGAGAGGTTGAAGACGT
>CBDTZZ010000154.1:0-3604 GCA_965365035.1 uncultured bacterium
ATTCCGCACTGCAGTATCGACACTTCTAGAGGGAGCAGGGTGCCCTTCTTGCGCCTCATGCCGAAAGAATAGGAAGATATCTGCGCTTTGTCAAATCCCGTGCCTGCGACTCCCCGCGAACACGTCCCCAGAGCCTGTTCCTAGGCACTGCCGCTGATACAATGTCGTTTGTGACTACGGCAAAGACTGATTACTACGAGGTCCTCGGCGTCACCCGCACGGCTGCGGCGACTGAGATCAAGAAGGCGTTCCGCCGCCTGGCGATGCAGTACCACCCGGACCGCAACCAGGAGGACGGCGCAGAGGCCCAGTTCAAGCAGGTCAGCGAGGCGTACGAGGTGCTCTCCGACCCGCAGAAGCGCGCCGCCTACGACCGCTACGGCCACGCCGGGCTGGACCCCGGACGCGGGTTCGAGGGGGCGGAGTTCGGCGGCTTCGGCGACATCTTCGACGCCTTCTTCGGCGGCACATCCACCGGCCGGCGGCGACGCGAGGCCCAGCGGGGCGGCGATCGCCGCGCCGACATCGAGCTGACGTTCGAAGAAGCGGCCTTCGGCACTGACCGCGAGATCGCGGTCGAGCGCATCGAGCGCTGCCAGCGCTGCACGGGCTCCGGCAGCGAGCCGGGATCGTCGCCGCAGCGCTGCCCGACGTGCGATGGCGCCGGCCAGGTGCGGCGCAGCAGCCGCAGCGTCTTCGGGCAGTTCGTGAACATCGCCACCTGCGGCCGCTGCCACGGCGAAGGCAGCGTCGTCACAAATCCCTGCAACGAGTGCCGCGGCCAGGGCCGCGAGCGCAAGTCGCACCAACTCAGCGTCAGCATTCCGGCGGGCGTCAACGACGGCTCGCGCATGCGTCTCTCCGGTGAGGGCGACAGCGGCGTGAACGACGGTCCTCCCGGCCACCTCTACGTATACATCGATGTCGCGCCGCACGAGATCTTCGCGCGTCAGGAAGAGGACCTCATCTTCGACCTCGAGATGAACCCGGCCCAGGCCGCGCTCGGCTTCGAGGCCGAGATACCGACGCTCGACGGCGATCCGACTGCGCTGAAGGTGCCCGCCGGCACTCAGAGCGGACGCGTGTTCTCGATCAAGCGCAAGGGGATACCGCGTCTCCACGGCGGTGGCCGCGGCGACCTCCTCGTCCGCGCCGAACTGAAGGTGCCGACGGACCTCAGCGACGAGCAGCGAGAGCTAATGCATCAGTTGGCCGAAAGCCTCGGGACTCCCGTCGGTGTCGACAAAGGCCTCCTCACCAAGCTCAAAGACGCGCTCGGCTAGCGCCGCGGCGGCCGTCGCATGAGCGCGCCCGACACCGGCCCCGATTCCCTCACCGAAATCTCCGTCGAGACTGCCGGCGTCGACGCCGAACTCGTCGCCGACGCCTTCCGCCAGGCCTGTTCCGAAGGCGTGGCCATCGAAGCGCCTTCGCGATTCGATCGAGAGACCGAGACGTACCTGCTGGACGGGGACGCGCCGGCCATCGTCAAAGGCTACATTCCGGCTGACGAGGACGCCGCTCGCATCACCGATGCTCTGGGGCTCGCTCTGCAGGCGGCACCGCTCGACCGGCCGCTCGTTTGGCAGCGATCACGACTTCTGCGCGAGACCGACTGGCGCGACGCCTGGAAGAAGCACTTCGGAATCCAGCGCATCGGTCACGGCATCGTCATCGTGCCGTCGTGGATCGAGTACAAAAAGCGCGAGGGAGAGATAGTGATTCGCATCGACCCTGGCATGGCGTTCGGCACCGGTCAGCACCCGACGACGGCGATGTGCCTGCGGGCCCTCGAAGAGATCGGCCCAGATGGTGCGGCGGTGCTCGATCTCGGCTGCGGCTCCGGCATTCTCTCGATCGCTGCGGTCTTCCTCGGCGCCCATCGCGTGATTTCGCTGGACACCGACCCGCAGGCGATCAAGGTGGCGGCTCAGAATGCGGCGGAGAACGGCGTCGCCGAAGGCATCGAACTGCGCGTCGGCACGATCGGAGAGGAGGACGCGCCGGACGGAACGTTCGATCTGGCGCTGGCGAACATCAGCGGGCTGGCGGTTGAGAGGCTGACACCGGCGCTGGCCGCCGTGCTCAAGCCCGGCGGACGCCTGATCGCCGGCGGCTTCCTGGAGGACAGGGTGGAGGACCTCAGGCGCACCTTCGAGGCGAACGGGTTGCATGTCGTGCGCGTGATTGAGGACGGCGTCTGGCGGACGATCCTCTCGCGGCGGGATTCGTGATGGCCGACGAACTGCGCCGCTTCTTCGTCCCAGCCGGGACGCTCGAGGCACACAACATAACGCTCTCCGGATCTCTGGCCCACAGGCTGGGACGCGTCCTGCGCCTGCGCCGCGGCGATCATGTGGTTCTGACGGAGGGTGGCGAGCGAGAGTTCGAAGTCGAGCTGACGGACGTCAGCGCCAAAGCCGTCACGGGCGTCGTGAAAGGCGATCGCCCGTCCCCGCCCGAGCCGGCGATCGAAGTCGTCCTCTATCAGTCGTTAATCCGCCCCAACCGCTTCGACATCGCGCTGGAGAAGGGCACCGAACTCGGCGTCGCCCGCTTCGTGCCCGTGATCAATGCGCGCTCCCAGATCGACGAGGCCTCACGCGGGCGAACTGAGCGCTGGGGACGCCTCGTCGTCGAGGCCGCCGAGCAGTGCGGCCGCGGGCGGCTGCCTGCGATCGATTCGCCGCTGCCCTTCGAGAAGGCGCTTGCCGACGCGCCCGGACTGCTCGTCGTGCCGTATGAGGAGGAGGCCGCCAACCGTCTCGCGGACTACTTGCGCGCGCTGCCGGAGAAGCCGCAGACCGTAAGCCTCTTCATCGGCCCTGAGGGCGGTTATAGCGAGGAGGAGATCGCTCTCGCACGCCGTTCAGGCGCGGCGCTGGTGACGCTGGGTCGTCAGGTTCTGCGGTCCGAGACGGCCGCCGTCGTGGCGGCGGCGATCGTGCTCCACACGCTCGACGTCTAGGGCTCGACGCCGCCGTACGTCCACAGCGTCGGATCGACGCGAACGCCGTGGACAACCGCTTCCCAGTGCACGTGCGGCCCGGTGACGAGGCCAGTCTCGCCCATATAGCCGATGAGGTCGCCCTGGTTCACGAAGCCGCCCGCAGACACGGCTAGACTCGCCATGTGGTTGTAGCCGCTGAAGACGCCGGCGCCATGGTCCAGGATGACCGCGTTGCCGTACAGGAACAGCTCCTCGCTAAGCGCGACGACGCCCGAGGCAGCGGCGTAGATCGGCGTGCCCGCGGCGTTGGCGATGTCGAGTCCCGTATGCGGGAAGTAGCTGCCGCCGTTGATCGACCTCTGCGTGCCGAACTCATCGCTCACGACGCCCGCCGTCGGCGTGATCCAGGCGCCGCTCCAGTAGCGTTCAGGCGTGAACCCGGCGAGGATGCTGTCGACACGCTGGCGTTCCACTTCGATACGCGCGGTGTCCCTGAGCAAGTCGCTCGAAGCCGGCGGCAAGGTGATCGATTCGAAGGCGAAGGCGCCGTCGCTAACCTCCAGCCAGCCCGAGACAATAACCTGACCGCCGGCGTAGACGTCCATTGGATAGCCGCCGATCGTGAACCACGTAGGCAGGCCGATGTATGCGTAC
>CBDTZZ010000155.1:0-3567 GCA_965365035.1 uncultured bacterium
GAACCTGAGCCAGGTGACGATCGCAGCGGTGCGCGGGTTGGCGATCGGCGGCGTTCTTGTCTTCGTGGCCTGCTGCGACCTGCGTGTCGCCGGCGAGAGTGCATGGTTCTCGATTCCGGAGGTGGAGCTGGGCCTGCCGCTGGGCTGGAACGCCCTGCCGAGGCTGGCCCGGGAGATGGGCCACGCCCGCGCCCTGGAGCTGACGATTACCTGTGAGCGCTTCGACGCTGGGCGCGCGTATGAGTACGGTCTCGTCACTCACCTGGAGCCAGACGACGGCGTCGAGGCGAAGGCTCGTGCGTTGGCGGATGCCATTATCGCCAACCCGGCCCTGCCAGTCGCCCTGACGAAGGCAACGATGAGGGCGATCAAGCGGGGATCGGAGATGGGCGACGCGGCTTACAGCGACCAGGACATGCTGCTCTACACGCGACTAATGGCGCAGCGTAAGGCCCGGCTGGAAAAAGAAGGCCGCGGCTAGTCCAGATCGCCCATCTGGGGCAACCGGCGCGCTCGCCGGTCAGGCGATACGTCTTGCAGCGCGAGTTCTACCTGATGCCGCTGCAGTTTTACGCAGGGCAATGGCCGGTCATTGATGTAACGATCACGACTGACGCCCGTCTAAGTCATCGAACAAAGGGGTATCGGTCTGCGCCGCATTGGAACGTGAGGGAGCCGCCTGCGGCGCGCGCGCACACGTAGTGTTGCCAGCGGACTAGGCTCCCGGACCGGGGTTTGGATGGCAGACAAAGGGAAGACACGCAAGGGACGGGCAACGTCTCGAGGCCCGGCAGCAAGCGCTGCGGGCAAGGCGCGTGCGCCCAAGAACGCCCCTCTGGAAGTCCCCTTCGTCGCCAAAGTGAAGCTGCCCGAGCGGCGCCAGGCGATTGTGCGCAGAGAGCGGCTCGTTCAGTCGCTTACCGACGCAGCGAAGAACCGCATCGCCATCGTCAGCGCTCCTGCCGGCTACGGAAAGACAACTCTTCTTCAAGACTTCGTGCAGGCCGGCGACCTATCGGCCTGCTGGTATGGCCTCGACGAGCGCGACCGCGAACTGGACACGTTCCTCCGCTACTTCGTGGCGTCCGGCCAGCAAGCGTTCCCCGGCTTCGGGCAGGAGCTGGTGAAGGCGCTCGAAGCAGGGGGCCCCGCGACGCCGGAGGATGCCTCCGAGCTGATGGTGCAGGCCTGCGGTGAGCCTCAAGAAGAGTATCTGTTCGTGATCGACGACTTCCACCACCTCGATGCGGCATCGGAAGAGACGCGCAAGGCCGTTGAGGGTTGGCTCTACCGGCTGCCTCAGGGCTGCCACGTTGTCCTCGGCAGCCGCACTCGCCCGCAGATCGGCGTTCTGCCGATGATGACGGTGCGCCAGGAAGTATCGAGCCTTTTCGCCTCCGACTTCGAATTCAGCTGCGATGAGGTGGTGCAGCTCTTCAGGGAAGTCCTCGGCCGTGAGATTTCGCTGGACGACGCTCAGCACCTGGCCAACGTCACGGAGGGCTGGGCCGGCGCGTTGATCCTCCTGGCCGACCGCGTCCAGTCGGCAGGTTCCGTCGACCTGGAGCAGCTCAATCGCTCGGACACGCTTTTCCAGTACATCTCGCTCGAGCAGTTCGACCCGCTGCCGGCCGAGGTCAAGGAGTTCCTCCTCAGCAGCGCCGTCCTGCGCACGATGGGCGTGGAGTCCGTCAACGAGCTGCTTGAGCGCTCCGACACTCAGGAGAAGCTGACACAGCTGCAGAACCTAAACCTCGCGCTCATGGAAGATGAGGACGGAGACGTCCGCTACCGCTACCACAGCCTCTTCCGCGCCTTCCTCGTCAGCCACGTCCGCAGCAGCGACGGAGAGCAGTTTCGCGAACTCAATATGCTCGCCGCTCAGCGGATGGAGAGCGATAAGCGCTGGGAGGACGCCGTCTATCACTACATCCAGGCGGCCGCCTGGGACAACGTAATCGAAGTCACTGAAGAGGTCGGCTGGCGAATGTTCGAGGAGGGCAAGCTCGATACGCTGGCCGACTGGCTGAGCAGCGTGCCGGCGGAAGAGATGACCTCGCAGCCGCGGCTGATGCTCTGGAAAGGGCGGGTGCTGCACTACCTGAACCAGCTTGATGCCGCCCTCTCGCTCGTCTCCAAGACGATCGTGCTGTTGGAGGAGAACGAGGACTGGGTGCCGCTGGCGGAGGCGCTACTGACGCACGGCATGAGCCTGCGGGTCAAGGGCGCCTACCTCGAATCGCGCGACGCCCTCCAGCGCGCGAGCAAGCTGCTGGCGGAGCACGATGCGCCGGAAGAGCTCGTCACGGAGGCGCGCAAGGAGTTGGGCGTTACTCTCAGCCGCTGCGGGGACCTCAAGGAGGCCGTGGAAGAGTTGTCGGCCGTCGTCGACATCTACGAGAGCCAGGGCGACATCTACAACATCGCCTACACGTGCATCGACCTGGGCTCCTCACTGGGCCTCATGGGGCGTCTTCCAGAGGCGGCGGGCTATCTGGAGCGATCGCGCCAGCTCTGCACGCAGCTCGGCAACGACCACATGCTGGTGCAGGCGCTGATCAACCTGGGGATGATCTACTACCTCCAGGGCGACTTTGAGCGAGCGCGAGAGATCTACTCGCGGGGGCTTGAGCGCGTGCGCCTCATCAACAACCTGAACGAGGAAGTCTACCTCTCGGTCAGCCTCGCGGACATCCAGCGCGAACTCGGCGAATACAAGCCCGCGCTGGACGCTTACAACGAGGTCCTCGATGACGCCTGGAGCATCGGCGACGCCTACATCTGCGTGTACATCATGGACGCCATCGCCAACACCCACCGCCTGATGGGCGACCTCGTACAGGCCGAGTCCTGGGCGGGCCGCGCGAGTGCGGAAGCTGAGAAGACCGAGGGTGACCTGGAGCAGGGCATCTGCCTCGTCACCAAGGGCCTGATCCAGCGCCAGCAGGGCGAACTCAAGGAGGCCGTCGAATACTTCGAGAAGGCGGTTCCGTACCTGCGTGAGAAGGATGCCCGGCGAGAGCTGGCAGCAACCTACTTCCACGTCGCTGGCACGTACTTCTCGCTCAAGAAGAAGCGAGTCGCCCTCGACTACCTGGAGAAGGTGGCCGAGCTGGTCAAGGACCTGGGATATGACCACTTCTTGCTCGTCGAGGCGGCCCGCAACCCGCTCCTCGTCCAGTACGGCGCGGCGAACAAGGCTGCGGACGGTTACTACGCCCGGATGAAGAAGCTGATGAAGAGCGCTCCGAGCGCCGGAGGCGAGTCCGAAGACGGCGTCACCGCCGACGAGGCGACGCTGACGGCGTTCGGCTTCGGTCACGCCCGTGTGGAGTACAACGGTCAGGAGATCACAGACCTGGAGTGGCGCAGCGAGAAGAGCCGCGAGATGTTCTTCTTCTTCCTCTGCAACCGCCGCGGTCTGCGCAAGGAAGAGATCGTGGCCGTCCTATGGCCCGATATGCCGGAAGAGAAGACGACCAGCGCCTTCCACTCGAACATGTACCGTCTGCGCAAGGCACTGTACACGGACATCGTCTCCAAGGAGTCGGGGCGCTACCAGCTGGA
>CBDTZZ010000156.1:0-3564 GCA_965365035.1 uncultured bacterium
TGCACCAACGGGTCGTCCCGGTAGCCCCAGTCGTTCAACGCTGCCTCGCGGATCGCCTCGCTGACGCCCGTCGAGGAGGTGATGCCCATCTTGCAGGAGTCGGTGCCGGGGCAGCCGACGACATCCGCCAGCAGTCCGGCGCCCGGATCGCCGAAGCCGATCTTCTTGATCTCGGAGTGAAGCGCCGGTAGACCAGCTTCGTGAACCCATCGCAGCACCAGGTTCTGGTTCTGCTGCGTGCGGGCATTTCCACCGCTAAAGCGACGCATGATGTCGCCAACGGCGCGGAACTGCTCCGGCGAGAGGTTGCCGAGGGGGATTGTCAGTGTCACAGCAACGTAGCCGGGCTGTGGCTGCTGAACGACGTTCGTCTTTACCCAATGCTCGAAGTCGGGACCGGGTTGGACGCTGTTAGGCGCCGGACCGGGCGTCGGGCCTTCGGGCGCGAGCTGCTTCAGGGCCGGCATGTCCAGCGGCTCCCAGGCCCACGGCTGCGCCAGCTCTTCATCGACCTGGCGGCGGAACTCTTCGATGCCCAGCTTCTTGACGATGAACTTGACGCGGGCCTTGTTCATGTTCTTGCGCAGGAAGTTGGGAATGCCGCCTTCTTTGTCGAAGACCTTGAGCGCGGCCTCGGCCACGCGGATGTACTGGCCATCGTCGGCGCGGGCGAACTCCCAGAGAGTCTCAGCTGCGTGCACCATCGTCGAGGTGCCGCCGCCGACGACGACCTTGAAGCCGCGCACTTCCTCGCCGTTCTCCTCCCGGACGACGGCGACAAAACCCATGTCGTGGAACGGGCTGCCGGCGCAGTCGATCGGGCCGCAGGAGAATGACGTCTTCCATTTGCGAGGCATGTTCTGGCAGATCGGGTTACGGATCAGGTTTCTGGCGTAAGCAGCCAGGTACGGCGTCACGTCGAACAGCTGGTGATCGGTGACGCCGGCGTAGGGGCAGCCGGTCACGTTGCGCACGGTGTGCCCGCAGGCTTCCCGCGTCGAGAGGCCAGCCTCGGCGAGGATGCGCATGACTGTGCTCGCCTGCTCCAGCGGCACGAAGTGGAACTGGAAGTTCTCACGAGTGGTGATGTGGCCGCGGCGCATGCCGGAGTGCTTCTCCGCCACTTCGGCGAGGGCGTCCATCTGCTCCGCGTTGACGCCGCCGTATGGCAGCTTGATGCGCATCATCTGCATGTTTTCCTGGCGCTGGCCGTACGTGCCCATGCGCAGGCGGTAGGGGACGAAGTCGGACTCCAGGTCGGGGCTCTTCTGGTAGACCTTGGTCTCGGTGTCGAAGTTATCGAACTCTTCTTCGAGGGTGACGAAGACGTGCCCAGCTTTAAGCTCTTTTGGCACCTTGGGGTGTGCTTGGAACGTATCTGGCTCTTGAACAGTCATAGCCGTCTCCTTCCGGTCTGTGGACCAAGCTTCGCAGCTAAAGTCGAGTATTTCAGTCCGGTAAGTCCAAATTGTATCTGTGGAAGCGTCTGCCTGTCAAACGTCAGCGCTGTTTCAGCCCCGTAGGGCGCGCGTGGCAATCTCTATGGCGCGGCGCCGCCCATTTGGCTCTGCAGATACTCGCCGAGGTCGTTGAGGAAGTCGATCGGGTCATCGATAGCGTCCTCAGCCTCTTCGCGAAGCTCGACGGCGACGTTGAGGAGGGGCAAGAGAGCGTCATAGAAGTCGGGAAATCGCACGGCGATGAGTTCCGGAGTTTCCCCAGCGCTGAGTAGCGCCAGGGCCTCTTCCAAAACGAGTGCAAGTGCCGAGTCGTCCACGTGTGGCTCTCCCGTTTGCCGCAATTACGGGGTTTTTGGCCGGCGCCCTCAATACAACACATCGCCATAGAGACGTCAATACCCAAAAGTAGCCTGCTCGTTACGGGGCTGTTACACCCTGAAGAAGAAGAAGTGGCGTGCGTGCGGTCTAGCCTGTGCCCGAGCTGATTTAGGCGCCGCCGGCGACGGCGGGCACGATGCTCACCTCGTCACCGCCGGCCAGAGGCGTGGCGAGGCCGGACTGAAAGCGGACGTCCTCACCGTTGATGTAGACGTTGACGAAGCGTCGCAGCTCGCCGCTTTCGTCGCACATGCGCTCCTTCATGCCGGGGTAGCGCGCCTCCAGGCCGTCGATGCACTCGGCCAGCGTCGCGCCCTCACCCGCGACGACGGACTCTTCGCCGGTCAGCTTACGCAGCGGCATCGGTATGCGGACGGTGATGGTCAGACCGGCGCTCCCTGTCCCGCCGCCAGGTTCCTGCTCAGACTCTCGTTGCATCGCCATATGTCACTATCCCTCCACAACGTCTTCGTAGACCGAGTCGACGCGAACGCCCTGCTCCCTGACCCAGTCCAGGCTGCGTTCGATCTCGTCCTGATCCCCCTCCAGCTCAAGGATCACCCATCCACGCTCGTCCGTGACGTCCGCGCGACGGATGTTAGTGATGACCTTGAAGTCCTTGGCCAGCTTCCAGATGATGGGATCCTTGATCAATTGCTCAACGAAGGTGAATTTGGTGCGTATTGTCGCCATCTCTATACCGCTTTCGTCAAGGGCAACGCGCCCTCGCGTTCTTCGAGCGCCTGCTCGAACGATTCGATGTTGGCCTCCACATTCAGCGCCGGCTGCAGCGCCGGTGCCACGGCCTCCTGAGTCTTCAGGCCGGCGCCGGTGATGAAGGCGACGACGACTTCGTCGGGCTCCACGCGACCTTCCCGGACGAGATTGCGGAGGCCTGAGACTACGACACCGCCGGCAGTCTCGGCGAAGATGCCTTCCGACTGGGCCAGAAGCTGGATGCCCTCGACGATCTCTTCGTCGTTGACTGCGATGGCCGATCCGTTCGTGCTCCTCATCGTCTTTAGAGCGTAGTACCCATCGGCCGGATTGCCAATGGCCAACGACTTGGCGATCGTGTTCGGCTTCTGCGGCCGGATGTTCCACGAATCGCGACCGTACGCTTCAGCGATCGGTGAGCAACCGAGGGCCTGGGCCCCGCTCATGCGCGTCGCGTTCCAGTCGATCAGGCCGAGCCAGGCCAGTTCTTTGATTCCTTTGTATATCTTGGTGAAGAGCGAGCCGCTGGCCATCGGCACGATACAGTGATCCGGCGCGCGCCAGCCCAGCTGCTCGCAGACCTCGTGGCCCAGCGTCTTGCTGCCCTCAGCGTAGTACGGCCGGATGTTGATGTTGACGAACGCCCACGGGTACTTGTCCCCCAGTTCGCTACAGAGGCGGTTGACATCGTCGTAGCTGCCGTTGACGGCGACCAGCGTTGGCGCATAGACCGCCGAGCCGATGATCTTGCCCCGCTCCAGATCCGACGGGATGAAGACGCGGGCCTGCATGCCGGCGCGGGCGGCGTGGGCGGCGACACTGTTCGCCAGGTTGCCCGTCGAAGCGCATGACAGGGTGTCGAACTCGAAGTCGCGGGCGACGCTGCTGGCGACGGAGACGACGCGATCCTTGAACGACCATGTCGGGTTCACGCAATCGTTCTTGATGTAGAGGCGGCTCAGGCCCAGTTCGCGGCCCAGGTTTGGGGCGCGCAAGAGCGGCGTATAGC
>CBDTZZ010000157.1:0-3560 GCA_965365035.1 uncultured bacterium
TCCTCCTTGCGTTCGGTAGTCTGTGACAATCGCGGCCATCCTGCAACCTGCGGCGAAACAACCGTAATAGAATAGCGGCACGTTCGTTACCCTGACAGGAGCCATCGTCGGCGTCGCAACGCCGGAAAGGGGAGCGCCTTGACCATCCGCGTGGGCATCATCGGATCGCGCTTTGTCGCTGCGGCGCATGCTGAAGCGCTGCATCAGACGCCGGGCGTCGAGCTGACCGCGGTCGCCTCTCCCAACGCCGAGCACGCCTGGGATCTTCGCCGGCGTTTCGAGATCGAGCACGCCTTCACCGACTACA
The DNA here is from genome assembly GCA_965365035.1 of uncultured bacterium. Classification (GTDB taxonomy): domain Bacteria; phylum Chloroflexota; class Dehalococcoidia; order SM23-28-2; family RBG-16-64-32; genus CF-162. The sequence goes on from CBDTZZ010000157.1 coordinate 308, forward strand.
AAGACATGCTCTCCAGCGGCTTCGTCGATGCGATCACGATCGCCTGCCCGAACGACCTGCACGCCCAGGTGACGATCGACGCCGCCGCGGCCGGCAAGCACGTCCTCGTCGACAAGCCGATGGCGATGAGCCTGGACGAGTGCGACCGCATGATCGAGGCTTGCAAGAAGGCGGGCGTGATCCTGATGTACGGCGAGAACCTCTGCTTCGCACCCAAGTACGTGCGCGCCAAGCAGCTGGCCGACCAGGGCGCGCTGGGCGACGTCTATTACGTTCGCCAGCTGGAGTGCCATTTCGGCCCGCACGCGGACTGGTTCTGGGACATCAACCGTTCCGGCGGTGGGGTGCTGATGGACATGGGATGCCATTCGATCGCCTACTGCCGCTGGGTCTTCGGTAAGACGCCGATCGAGTCTGTCTACGCGGAGGCCGGCAACTTCGTGCACGGGAGCCGCACTCACGGCGACGACCATACCGTGGTCATGCTTCGCTTCGCCGAGTCCAAGAAGCATCCGCGAGGCGGTCTGGCCGTAGCGGAGAACTCCTGGGCGCGGCCCGGCGGCCTCGACGACCGCGCGGAGATCTACGGCTCAAAGGGGCTGACTGTCGCTGATATCGCCCGCGGCGGCGCACTGCAGACCTATAGCGCCAGCGGCTATAGCTACGCCGGAGAGAAGGCAGAGCAGACGCGCGGCTGGACCTGGACGAGCTTCGATGAAGTCTGGAACTACGGCTTCCCACAGGAGATGGCGCACTTCGCCGACTGCATCGAGAACGAAAAGCGGCCGATGCTGACCGGCGAAGATGGCCGCGCCGTGCTCGAGATCATCTGCGCGGCGTACCAGTCGGCTCGCACCGGAACCCGCGTCTCGCTGCCGCTCGATCCGGACTCGCGCAAGCCCGTCGACTACTGGCTGAAGGGCGACCCACAGCCCAAGGCCCGTGCGGAAGGACCATCGCCTACGCCGGCCGACTCGCCAGCGGACGCGAAAAAGAAGACCAAGCCGCGTGCCGCAAAGTCGGCGGCGAAGTCGGCCGCGCCGCCGCCATCAGAGCCCGACAAAGAGGCGACCGATGAGCCGCCCGAAGCGACGGCGGACGCCGGGGAAGACGCAGCGGTAGAGGACGCTAAACCGGCTGGAAAGCCCCCGGAGGCCGCTTCCGACGACGCGGCGACCTAGCGCCTAGCTCTTCGCCAGCGCGCTCCCCATCTCCCATTCGTCGAAGGCGCGCAGCGTCGTGCTGTGGACGTTGCCTGTCTCGGCGATGTTAAACAGGCCGGCCAGCATCGACTCCTCATCCGGAGACTCGACGATCGCCACGACATCGTATTGCCCCTGCGTCCAGTACGTCCCGATGATCTTGAAGCCGCGCGACTCGTTGGCCTTGCGTATCGCCGCAGCGCGGCCGACCGTATCCTTGATGTTCTTCAAGCCTTGATCCGTGAAGTTGTAGAGGATGACGTAGCGGGGCATCGGGCACCTCCTTTGGCTCTCGCCGGGGCGTTCCGGCGCCACAATTGTAGACCCACAGTCAAGACGCCCGGACCGCGTAGAATGGGAGCCGTGACTACCCAAACGGTACCCAGCCTCGACTTCACGCCGGCGACCGCCGCCGACATGGCGTTCATCGCCGAGACGATCGAACGCCTGCGGTTGGACGGGGAGCGTCTGGCGCCCGAGCAGTTCATCACGCTCCGTCGCGACGGGCGCATCATCGCCTTCGGGCGCATCAAGCCGTATGAGAAGACGTACGAGCTAGGCAGCGTGGCCGTGATCGAGGAAGAGCGCTCACAGGGGCTGGGCGAGCAGATGACGCGGGAACTGATCCGCCGCTTCCCGCAGGACGAGGTCTATATCACGACCGATCTGCCCGTTTACTACGAGCGACTGGGCTTCCTGCGCACCGAGTTCCTGCCGCCGGAGCTCGTTGACAAGCTGGAGCGCGTGAAAGCCGCCAAACTGCGCGAGGACCCCGTGGGCATGGTCTACGACCGGCGCATCGAGCAGCTACCAACGCTCGCCGACGTCTACCGCGCCAGACGCCTGCTTGAACCGCACCTGCAGCGCACTCCGCTCATCCGCAACCCGGCGATGTCACGCGAGCTGGGCTTCGAAGCGTGGCTCAAGCTGGAGAATCTGCAGCCGATCGGCGCCTTCAAGGTGCGTGGCGGCGTCTACCTGTCGGCGAGCATGACGGAGGAAGAGCGCTCACACGGGATCATCGGCGCTTCGACGGGCAACCACGGCCAGTCGCTGGCCTACGGCGCGAAGCTCGCCGGTATCAAGTGCACGATCGTCATGCCCGAAGAAGCGAACCCGATGAAGGTGGAGTCGATGCGCGCGCTGGGCGCTCAGGTGCTCTTCCACGGCGCCAACTTCGAGGAAGCGCGTGAATGGGCCGAAGAGCACGCTGCCAGCGAGGGCGTGCAGTACATCCACCACTCGAACGCACCACGGCTGATAGCCGGCGTCGCCACGATGAGCCTCGAGATCGTCGAGGATCTGCCGGACGTGGACGTCATCCTGGTCGCGGTCGGCGGTGGCAGCGGCGCGCTGGCGAACATCATCGTCGCCAAGCAGCTGCGTCCCAACGTCGAAGTGATCGGGGTGCAGGCAGCCGGGGCGCCAGCGGTCTACGAATCGTGGAAGTCGCACACCCTGCGCGCGGCGGGCATCGACACAGCCGCCGAGGGTCTGGCGACAGGCGCCGCCTATCATCCCGCCTTGCGAACGATGATCGACCACCTCGATGACTTCGTCCTGGTCAGCGAGGAGGAGATCCGTGGCGCCATGCTGCTGCTGGCCCGCGGCGCTCACGTCATCGCCGAAGAAGCAGGCGCGGCAGCGACGGCAGGGGCCGTCCAGCTTCAGAAGCGCCTGGCGGGCAAGAATGTCGCGATCATCGTCAGCGGCGGCAACGTGCCGCTGGACCACCTGCGCCGCGTGCTTCTAGAAGCGTAGCGCCGAGCTAATAGCCACGCGCCGGGTCGACGACGTTACGAAGCGGTTCACCGTCCGCATAGCGGCGCAGGTTGTCGCAAAAGAGGCCGATCGCGCGCTCCATGTAGCGCGGCGTGCCGCCGCTGATATGCGGCGTGATCATCACGTTTGGCAGACCCCACAGCTCGTGATCAGCCGGCAGCGGCTCGGGCGTGGTGACATCGAGCGCGGCGCCGGCGATGCCTCCGTCACGTAATGCGCTAACGAGCGCCTCCTGGTCGATCACGCGGCCGCGGGCGATGTTGACGATC
>CBDTZZ010000158.1:0-3550 GCA_965365035.1 uncultured bacterium
CGAGCTTGCGGCAGCCCAGTTGCAGACCGTGCTAGAGTCGGACGTCTTTTCACTGACGGCGCAGCTACGAGCCGACGCAGAAGCGGCCGTGCGCGACGTGGCCGCATCGGCCGAGGGCGGGCGTAGGTGTTATGTGGAGCCCGAGGACGACCACTTCGTCTTCCACAACTTCCGCCGCACCGCCACCGGGCAGCCGCGGCGTATCATCCTCTGATTGACGGCGCTCGACCAGCAGAAAGCGAGTCGATACGATGAGCGCGCAATGACCCGCGTTGACGTCGTGATCCCCGTTTACAACGAAGAGCGCGCACTGCCTCAATCGATCCCAGAGCTACGTGCGTTCCTCGCCGGCGCCGACTTTCCTTACGACTGGCACATCCGCATCGCCGATAACGCCTCGATCGACGACACGCCCGCCGTCAGCCGCGAACTCGAGAAGCAGTTCCCAGGCGAGGTGGAGTACGTCCGCATCGAGCGCAAGGGCCGCGGCTTCGCCCTCAAGCAGGTCTGGGGCGAGGGAGACGCCGACGTCCTCACCTATATGGACGTCGACCTCTCGACCGGTCTCGAAGCGTATCCAGCGCTCACGAAGGCCGTGGCTGACGACGGCTACGGCGTCGCGATCGGCTCGCGGCTGATGAAGCGCTCGCAGGTCACGCGCTCGCTCAAGCGGCGGATCCTGACGACCGGATACAACACGATGATCAAGGGGATGTTCTTCACTCGCTTCAGCGACGCCCAGTGCGGCTTCAAGGCGATCAGTCGCGAGGTCGCCGACCGCGTCCTGCCGCGGATCGAGAACAACAACTGGTTCTTCGACACGGAGCTTCTGATCCTGGCCGAGAAGATGGGCTACCGCATCAAGGATGTACCCGTGCGCTGGGTCGAAGACACGGACACGCGCGTGAAGATCGGCGGCACGATCATGGAAGACGTGCGCGGCCTCGCTCGTATTCGCCGCGAGCGCCCCTGGCGCGACGACAGCTGACCCGCGTCTGCAACGGACGTTGCGCGGCCCCGTCAACCGTAGTAGACCATGACGGATATACTTGAGAGCCGCGATGCGCACTGAAGACGCCAGCGAACAAGAAGACGGGACGATGGGCGCTGTCGGGCAGCTAGCCCACCGGCTTCACTTGCCCACGACCTTCGTCAAGTTCGTCATCGTCGGCGGCGTCGGCTTCCTGATCTTCCAGTTCTTCCTCTACCTCATCTACGATTCGCCTGTCTTCTGGTTCCTGCCGAGCCAGGATATTTCGGTGGATCTCGGGCTGTTCACGCTCTCTGACATCCGCCTATTAATCGCCTCGGTCGTAGCGGTGGAGATCGCGATCATCTGCCAGTTCAACCTGCACGACCGCTGGACTTTCCGCTGGCGCACGCGCGCCGGCTGGATCGGTGAGCGCTTCATAAAATACCAGGTCAGCTCGATCATGAGCCCGATCATCGTCGTTGTGACCGTCAACACGCTGACGCCGATCCTGCGCTCCACAGCGGGCGACGATAGCGTCATCTTTACGATGGCGCCCTACATATCGAGCGCAGTCGGCGTGCTGTTGGGATTCACCTGGAACTGGATGCTCGGCTCGCTCATCATCTGGCCGCAACGGAAGGCCGAAGACGGGCGCCAAACCGCAAGCTAACGGGCGGCGACTGAACCGGAGTCCGCGCAAGAAGCCGCCACGTCGTAGTAGGTAGCGATGCCGCCCGATTGCTCTGCGCTGCCAGCGGCGATGAAGTCTCGCTCGAACAGCGCCGCGTTCAGCGGGAAACGACCCGACATCTGCTCCTGCGGACCGATCTGCACGTAGTCGATCTCTTCCTGAAGTAGCAGCCGGCAAGCGCTCGTCTTGTCAGACGCGCCGTACATCTCGGCCGTGAGCTGCCTGCGCGTTTCGGCATCATAGCCGGCGCTGGCCACCCACGGATCGTAGCCCAGGTACACGCCGCGGCCGGCCAGGTTGGGAGCGATGTACAGCTCGCCCCAGGCCGTCAGGAAGACAGCGTCACGAGGCAGGTTCTCGTCGATCCATTCGACGGCGGGAGTCTTGTCGCCGAAGACCTCCACCTTGAAGTCGTTCTTGATCGTCATGAAGTCGAGCAAGCCGGAGAGCACGAGGAAGAGGAAGACTAACGGCACAACGACGAACCTTGCCACGTTGCGCACCACTCGCCCGTCGATCGTCGCCCCGAGAAGTTGCACACGCTGTGTGGAGACGTTCCACAGACCAACAAGTGCGAAGGCGACGAACGGATTCGCGAGGTTTTCCCAGAGGTTGAATATCTTATGGTTATGCCCGCCCAGATCGCGGCTCAGCTGGAACGTGCTGCCGAAGATGAACACCGCCATCACCGCCAGGAATATCTTGCGATCCGAGTTCGAGCCCCAGATCATCGCCAAAACCAGCAGCGGAATCGCCAGACCAAGGTTCAGCCACCAGTACTCGGCGAAGTCCCACCAGTGACTTACGTCCAGCACGTTCATCTCGCCGTTGGTCCAGCACGAGGCGTCCGCTGACGAGCAGACGAGGTAGCCGATCTGGGTCTGGACGTTGCCCTCCGTGCCGACGCCGCCATTGAGCCAGATCGCCTGTGGGATCGCCAGGGCGAGTCCCGGCACGATGAACCAGCTGGCCTCCTTCGTCTTTAGCCAGAGTTGCCGCGCGAAGTCGTCATGCCGCGCTGCCGTCGCCACGGCGAAGACCACGAGCAAGGCACCAAAGAAGACGCCGGCCGAGACGTAGAGCACGCCGTTGAGCCAGAAGCTGAGCCCAAAGAGCACGCCCAGCAACGCGCCGCGCGTTCGCCCAATCGAAACCCCTTCTCTCAGAGGCTGCACGAGGCCGAAGGCGACGAAGAGCACCAGCGCCATGCCAATGATCAGGTGCGTCTGCGTCAGGTAGACGTTGGGCGTGTTGAAGATCGTGATGATGTCGACGCCCTGGCCGACATCGTAGGGTCCAAGAGCCAGGTAGTTGCTGTGCTCCTCGAACCAGTGCACCGGCTTCAGCGCCTCACCGACGCTGTCGAACTGCTCAAAATAGCGGACGAACGCGAAGGAGCTGTTCGTGAGCAAGAGCACCACGGCGACCAGGCCGGTCCAGACGCCAAAGTTGCGTAAGCTCCCCGGATCCTTCGTGCCGCCTCCATAGCCGGCGAAGAGGAGGCGGGCGAGGGCGAAGAGCAGCATCATCATCGCCGCAAAGCCCAGGGCGCCGGGCAGGTTGAACGCCATCGGTACGTTGAATCCGCCTTTTTCCAGCGCGCCGGCGAAGAAGTCGTAACCGAAGTGGTAGCGGATCGGCTCGTTGGCGAAGAACGGGTACTCGGTTGGAAAGTTGTCGCCCTGCGAGAACGAGCGCGCCAGCGAAACGTGCAGCGCCGTGTCGCCCCAGGTGTTCGCGGATACCACCACCGGGTTGCCGGGCGCGTGGTCGCTGACCGACAGGCGCTGCTCCATCAGCCAGAACGAGAAGAGCAGAGCCAGTCCGATGAGCGCGATCTCCAGCGGCCGGAGACGGATGTCAGCAATCCGCAGATGTGGGACCAG
>CBDTZZ010000159.1:0-3527 GCA_965365035.1 uncultured bacterium
CGCCGTCAGCGCCCGAGAGGAAGACTAGGAAGCCGGGCGTGATCACCTGGATGCACGAGATGCCCGAGGTCTCGACCCCTAGGCAGCCATCGTTCCAGTCGACGGCTTGGACGCCGCTAACGTCGACCGCGTTCGAGGGTGGGCCGCTCATCACCTCAAGCGCGGCGAAGGCGGCTTCGATCGCCAGCGCTTCTCCCTCGGTTGTGCCTTCGTTGGGCGGCGCGAGTGGCTCTGCGTCTTCGCCGGGCAAGTCGTTGCAGTCGGCGGTTCCGGCCAGGCAGGTCTCTGTGAGGTCGTCGCGCGTCAGCGGCCCGGCATCGTCGCCGCCCTCGCCGTCATCGACGACGATGGTGTCTTCGCAGTCCTCGAAACCCTCGGCGCAGACGGCCGATATGCCTTCACTTCTGGTCTGGGTGGCGTCGTCATCGAATGCGCCCGCGGCGGTCATGACGGAGAGGACGCCGATGGTTAGCGCGAAGAGTGATGCGAAGGGTATGAGCCGGTGCATTGGAACGATCCTCTCTACTACTTACCCATCAGACGGATGCGGCGGCGAGAAGGTTCCGTCCTGCGCAGGACTCGGGAGAATGAGAACGGGCGGAGGACCTGCGCCCTCCGCCCGTTCGCTTTCGCGTTTCGCTTATTCGACTTCGGCGATGGGGGCGGCCATGATCTTCTTCTTGTCGCCCTCTGCCAGGTCCGTCCAGCGGTCCGCCATCTTGGCGGCCACTGCCGGCATCGTGGTGTACTCCATCTCTTCTAGAGGCAGGCGGTGCGGCTCAAAGGGGCCGTGCTTGCGCAGCATGTCGCCGATGCGGTTGGCCTCTTCGCGGGTGTGGTCGTATCCGGGGTCGTCGAAGAGGTCGCGGGGGCCGATGAGCTTGCCGTTGGCCAGCTGGAAGCCCAGCGAGACGATGCGCGGTGGGCCGTCGAAGCGGCTGGGGTGGGCGTCCTTGAGGGAAACCGGCATGAGGGGGCCGTTATGCGAGCCGCGCATCCAGCCTTCGACGATCCACGGCGTGGTGAACGGCTCGATGACTTCACCCACGGCGGGGAAGTTGCCCTGGCAGCGGACGACCATCGTCGGGTCGTCCTTGCCGACGTAGCGGCCGGCGATCAGTGAGAGCTTGTCGGTGCTGGAGACGGCGGCGATCTCGCCGCTCATGCGGTTGTAGATGCGCTTGATGGCGTAGCGTGACGGCGCGCCGATGAAGACGAGCAGGTCGTAGATCTCGTCCGGGGCGTCGAGTTCGATCTGCTTATGCTCCTGGACGTCCTGGACCTGAAAGCGGAAGCCCTCGTGCAGAGGCTCGGCGATGACGAGGCCGGGCGTGTTGAAGGCATCGGCGAACATCTTGTAAAGGGGCAGGTTGAAAGCGCCTGCCGAGGTCTTATCGGCCATGAAGACGATAATCGGCTCGCTGGGTCGCTCCTCAATCTCCATCTCTGCGGAGCCGGGGCCGGCGCCCTTGATGTTGCCGCTGAAGGCGTCGGTAAGAAGGTCCTGACCTGCGCCGTAGAGATGCAGCTTCTTGGCGAGTTCGGTGCCGGCGATGAACGTGTCCCAGGCCAGCTTGTGGATCTCTTCGTTATCTTCGCCGCGCTCGTGGGTCATGATCAGAAACATGTCGTCGCCGCAGTTGCTGACGTGCGAATCGATCAGGAGCCCTTTCTGCTGAGCCTGTGTCAGCCACTCCGCGCCGAGGGCGAGGATTTCGGGGTGGGAGGCAGAGTGGCCGACCCAGCCTCCGATGTCTGCTTTGATTACGCTTACTGTGAGCATGAGTGGGCGAACCTCCGCTGTGACGTGGTGATATAGGAACTACAAGTCCGGAACGAACCGGGCAAGCGTCTTTCTTGGGGCGACCTCTGGGATGCGTGGTTGGGGCATTGGGCTCCGCCCGTGATTGTGCTTGTCAGCACTCGTCGCTGTCAAGAATGGGCTTGGTCTGCACGCATTTCAGACGAAACCTAAGCTGCGGGGAGATCGTCAAGCACCCGGCTGCCGAGCGCCCGTGCCAGTCGTCCCCATTCGCCGTGGCCGTCGTTGGCCGGCGACGCCAGCATCGCTTCCAGCTCCGTGCGGAGCGCCGCTGTCTTCTCGGCGGCGATTTCAGCGTTCAGCGGCTTGAACCCCTGCAGCTTTCGTGGACCCTCGCGGCCGCCCTCTGAGATGTACCAGTCGCGGTAAGAGCGGACGCCAGCGGCAAACAGGCGGAAGCCGATGGGCGAGGCGGCGGGCGGATAGCGCAGCGTGAGGATGCGCTCTGTCGCGCGGTGGCCGGGGGAGTCGTACTCTACCATCAGGTGGCCGCCGGTGGGGACGAGGCTGCTCAGCGCCGCGAAGAGGGGCTCGTCGAGGCCGGAATCCCAGAGCGAGACCCTCACCTCCTGCGGGGTGCCTGATTCGGGGGTGAAGGTGGGTTGCTCGTCGTACTGAATCATCTCGATCCAGTTGAAGCCGGGGTACGGTCCGGAGTTGTGAAGGCCCAGAGCCAGGTTGCCATCCGCCAGGCGGCCTGCTGAGTCGACGAGAAAGAGCTGGTAATAGCGGGAACCAACGGCGTTCTTTGGGCCGAGGATGGCGACGGTCCGATAGTCGCCGAGCGCGAGCTCGTCGAGCGCCGAGACGGGATGCTCGCCGGGGAGGCTCCATTTGCGGGAAAGGAGTTCTTCGACGCGGGCGCGGTCTTGCGGCCGGATATCGGACAGAGCGGAGGCGGTCATCGGCCCATTATAGGCGTGGGCAACCGTGCGGCCCTCTTTGGCGTATAACCTAGCGGTTGCCTATAATTGATGCGGGCGCGGATGCGCCGGCAGACCCTACGTATGGAGAGTAGTTTGCGCATTGCGCTTGGCAGCGACGAAAAGTCGCACGTTACCGACTTCGTGGAACAAGAGCTGCGAGGTCGCGGCTTCGGCGTCCAGCTCTTCGGTTCGCTCCGCGATGAGAGCGCTTCCGCCGCCTGGCCGGTGGTAGCGAGCGAAGTGGCGGAGGCGGTGGCATCAGGTAACGTGGATGAGGGCGTACTGTTCTGCTGGACAGGGACAGGCGTTTCGATCGCCGCCAATAAAGTGCCGGGCGTTCGCGCGGCGCTCTGCGGCGACGCCGAGACAGCTCGCGGCGCCAGGGCCTGGAACCAGGCGAACGTTTTGTGTCTGAGTTTGCGCTCCACGACGGAAACGCAGGCGAAGGAGATACTAGAGGTCTGGTTCTCCACGGCGGCCGATCCCAGCGAGGACGCCAACGTGAGAGCAGTAATTGAGATGGACCAGCGGCTCAAAGGCGCGCCCAGCGCCGAGCGGGCCGGTTGAGACAGGCGAAAGGAAGAGCCATTGGCGGATGAAGAGCAAGGCAAGAAGCGGAGGCGCGGCCGGCACCGGAAGGACGCGAATGACGGACCGAAGGAAGGCGCCGGCACGGACGACCTTACCAAGGGCGATGTCTCCGGTGAGACCAGCGCCGCTGATAGCGACACCCCGGATGTAGTGGCCGACCAGCCTGAGACGGTGGACGACCAGGCGGA
>CBDTZZ010000160.1:0-3491 GCA_965365035.1 uncultured bacterium
AGCGGGTACTAGTCGCCACCGGCCGCCGGCCCGCCATCGATGACCTGGGCCTCGAAGCCGTCGGCGTCAAGACAAACCGCCGCGGCATCGTCGTCGACGACCAGCTGCGCACCAACGTGCCCTGGGTCTACGCCGCCGGCGACTGCGCGGGCCGCTACCTCTTCACCCACACCGCCGCCGCCGAGGCCGCCGTCGCCCTCCGCAACATGTTCTACCCCGGCTCTTCTTCCGCCTATGAGCCCGTCCCCTGGACCACGTTCACCGATCCCGAGCTGGCCCGCGTCGGCCTCACGAAAGCCCAGGCTCGCAAGCGCCTCGGCCGGCGTAAGGTGCGCGTCAACGAGTGGAATCTCTCGCACTCCGACCGCGCCCGCGCCGACGGCGACGACCTCGGCTGCATCATCGTCGTCACCGACTCCAAAGACCGCATCGTCGGCGCGCATGTCCTTGCGCCGCACGCCGGCGACCTCATCGCGCAATTCACGCTCGCCATCCAGAAGAAGATGCGCCTGACCCCAGATTTCACCAACGTCATCCAGGTCTATCCCACTTACTCGATGGGCGTCCAACAACTCGCCGCGGAGGCTATCTACGGCAAGCTAGGAGAACCGTTCTACCGCCTCGCCCGCCGCGTTGGGTCGCTTCTCGGCTAGCGGGCCTGCTAACCTGTCGCCATGGCCTACGACGAAGCCCTCGCCGCCCGCATTCGCGCCGCTTTCGAAGGCGAATCGGGTGTTGTGGAGAAGAAGATGTTCGGTGGTGTCGCCTTCATGGTCAGCGGCAACATGGCCTGCGGCGTCGCCGGCGGCAATGAACTGATGGTTCGCGTCGGCCCCGATAACTACGAAGACGCCCTCAGCCGTCCGCACGCGCGGCCCATGGACTTTACCGGCCGCCCCATGCGCGGCATGGTCTACGTCGCCCGCCCCGGCTTCGAGTCCGACCAGGACCTCGGCGCGTGGGTCGAGTCCGGCACATCCTTCGCCCGTAGCCTTCCCCCGAAGTAGCATGGCGCCCGCCCAGAACCTCCTCGAACTAGAAGCGCTGGCTCAGGCGAAGCTCCCACCCCAGATATTCGACTTCATCGCCGGCGCCGCCGAGGACGAGATCACGCTTGCTCGCAATCGCCAGGCCTGGAGCGCGATTCAGCTTCTGCCTCGCGTCCTCGTTGACGTTTCCACCATCGATACGTCGACCACAGTTCTCGGCCAGAAGATGCCGTCTCCTGTAGTCCTCGCGCCCGTCGCTCTCCAGCGCCTCGTCCACGATGACGGCGAGCTGGCGACGGCCCGCGCCGCGGCGGCGCAGGACACGACGATGATCCTCAGCACGATGGCCAGCCGCTCCATCGAGGACGTAGCGGCCGCCGCTGACGGCCCAAAGTGGTACCAGCTCTACTGCTACACCGATAAGACCGTCACCGAGCGCCTCGTCAAGCGCGCCGAGGCCGCCGGCTACAGCGCGCTCTGCCTCACGGTCGACGTCCCGCGCCTCGGCCGCCGCGAGCGAGACCTGGTCCACGACAGCGGATTCCCCGACGACGTCACCCCCGTCAACTTCGAGGGCGAGATCGACATAACAACGATACCGCTCGACCAACGCGGCTCCGCGCTCTCCGCCGTCGCCTCACTCCTCGACGCCTCCCTCACCTGGAACGACGTCGACTGGTTACGCTCTCTCACTTCGATGCCACTCATCCTCAAGGGCATCCTCGCCCCCGCAGACGCCGTCCTCGCCGCCGATCACGGCGCCGCCGGCATCGTCGTCTCCAACCACGGCGGCCGCCAGCTCGACGGAACGCCGGCCGGCATCGAGGCGCTTCCGGACGTCGTCGCCGCCGTCGGCGACCGCCTGGAGGTCCTCGTCGATGGGGGAGTGCGCCGCGGCACCGACGTCCTCAAGGCCCTCGCCCTCGGCGCAAGAGCCGTGCTCATCGGCCGGCCCTACGTCTGGGGTCTCGCCCTAAACGGCGAAGACGGCGTCGCGAACGTTCTAGAGATGCTTCAGGCAGAGTTCGAGCTGGCGATGACGCTCAGCGGCGCCACCTCCGTCGCCCAGATCAATCGCACGCTCGTCCGCTAAGGCTGCGGCCTGCCAGCCGCTTTCCACGCTGTGACTACGCCCCGCACCTGCAGCGTGTGCTGCTCCAGGTGGGCGGCGTACGTCCGCAGCCAATCCTCGGCCGTATACGCGCCTGACTCCGTGTGCGTCCCCGCCGACGCCCAGTCCGCGTCCGACATCCGTCGCAGGATCGGCACCGTGTTCGCCCGCACGGCCTCCACCGTCAACAGCGCCGCGTCGAGCGGATGATCGTGGTACGAGAACTTCCGTGCCCAGGCGTCCGGGTCATAGCCGAAGATCGTCGCATCGTCCTCTGCCACCAGGAAACGGATCCGGCCGTGCGAATTCGTCTCAGAATCCGCACAGTGTACACCGACCTCGTGCACGGAGAACTCGCCCGCTTCTGGTCGCCACTTTCGCATCGCTTCCGGTGCCTCAGCCACCGCCGCCCGCAGCTTCGCGGGCCCGTCCGCATACGTCCCGATCAGCACGTCTCTTTGTACGCTATCCATCGTCACTAACCACCGTTCACTGTCCACTGTCCACTAAAAACAAACTCCGCCGGGCCCGTCAGGTAAACGTCGCCCTTGCCGTCCCACTCCACCGTCAACAGTCCGCCCGGTTGTCGGATGTCCACTCGGTCGTCCACCAGCCCCTTCAAGTGCGCCATCACCATCGCCGCACAGCAACCGCTGCCGCAGGCCAGCGTCTCGCCCGCGCCTCGCTCCCACACGCGGACGTCCATGGCGTCCCGCGCCGTCACCCGCGCCGCGCCGAAGTTTACGCGTGCCGGGAACGCCTCGTGGTTCTCGACTCTCGGTCCGGTGCGCTCCAGCGGATAGTCGTCCACCTCTGTCTCGATGAACAACACTGCGTGAGGGTTACCCATCGAGACGCAGCTTACCGGGATCGCCTCGCCGTCGACCTGGATCTCCATGTCCAACACCGGCGGGCTCATCTTAGTCCGCACCGGTATGTCGGCAGGCTCGAAGTGCGGCGGCCCCATCGACAGCCGCGATCGCGAAACGACGCCGTCTTCGACTGTCACTTCGGCCGTCAGCACGTCGTGGATCGCCTCGATCGTCACGCGCCCTTCCTTCGGCGTCACGTCCATGCGCTCAACCGCATACTTCACGAGACAGCGCACTCCGTTGCCGCTCACCTCCGCCTCCGATCCGTCCGCGTTGAACAGCCTCATCCGGAAGTCCGCCCGCTCCGACGGCAGGATCAGCATCAAGCCATCGGCGCCTACGCCCAGGTTGCGCTCGCACATCGCTTCCGCGATGCGCGGCCAATCGCGCTCTTCGCCCGCTGATTCGGCGATCAGGAAGTCGTTCCCCGCGCCGTGCATCTTTGTGAACTTCAATGGCGTACTCCTATGCGGCCAGGTCGCGTCGATTGTACCAATAGAGCGCCGCTGCCCCCGAGAT
>CBDTZZ010000161.1:0-3471 GCA_965365035.1 uncultured bacterium
CCATGCGGCGCTACGCGAGTTCGCCGTGCTCGCTCTTCGGTTCAAGAACGAAGCCGACGATGCGCTGGAACGCGCGGCGGACCGGCTGCGCCGCCTACTGGGTGAGGCCTGCGCCAGTCTCGATCCGTTCCCGCCGTTTCCCGGCGCCTTTTTTTCCTTCGGGATCGAGATCGACGCACCGGCTGTGGAGACGCCAGAGCGCGGCTGTGTAGTGCTGGCCCCGGACGGCGAGCTGTACGAGCTGGAGATGCGCCACGAGCTGCCTGATAGCGACATGGAAGTCGCCGATCCCGTCGCTCTGCGGGACGAGAAGATGAAGGCGCTGGATCTGCACCCGCTGGAGTACGTCGTCTACGCCTATGAGGCGCTGCGGGCCGTTTCGGAGCTGCTCCTTGAGCGCGAGAGCGAGGGCGAAGGCGAGTGAGACTGGCGAAGCTGATCGCCCAGCGCGGTGTGGCGTCGCGGCGAAAGGCGGAGGAGATGATCGTCGCCGGCGAGGTCACCGTCAACGGCGAGGTCGCCGTCGTGACCACGCCCGTCGACCCGGAGTCCGACGTCGTGACGATCAAAGGTCAGGCGCTGCCGGACGAGCCGGCGAGGGCGTACTACCTGCTGAACAAGCCGCGGGGCTACATCACCGGCCGCCGCGACACCCGCGATCGTCAGACCGTGCTCGATCTTGTGACGCACTTGCCCGTCCGCATCGAACCCGTCGGCCGGCTGGACTTCGACACCGAGGGGGCACTGCTGCTGACGAACGACGGTGACCTGGCGTTCGGCCTGACGCACCCATCGCGAGGCGTGGAGAAGGTCTACGTGGCGCGGGTCGAGGGCCGCCCGATGGCTGAGGATATCGTGGCGATAGAGCGCGGGATACCGCTAGACGACGGCCCGACGGCGCCTTCGAAGGCGCGCATCATATCGCGCGGCGAGCGCAGCTCGGTGATCGAGGTCACGGTGAAGGAGGGTCGCAACCGGATGATCCGGCGCATGATGGCCTACCTGGGGCACCACGTGATGGACCTGCGCCGTCAGACCTTTGCCGGAATCAGTCTGGGCGAGCTGCGGCTGGGCAAGACGCGGTCGCTGACGGCGGCGGAGGTGAAGGGGCTGCAAAAGCTGGCGGCGAAGCCGAAGCCGAAGGCCTGACCCGCCGGTCGTTCAGTCTGCCGCGTAGTCGCCGGACTTGCCGCCGGTTTTGCGCACGAGCCTGACGTCGCCGATGCGCATGTCCTTCTGGGCCGCCTTGAGCATGTCGTAGACCGTCAGCGCGGCGATGCTGACGGCCGTCAGCGCCTCCATCTCGACCCCGGTCTGCGCGGTCGTCCTGACGGTGGCGGTGATCTCCACGGCGCCGCGCTTCTCGTCCGGCTCCAACGAAACGTCGATGGCGGACAGCGGCAGTGGGTGACAGAGCGGAATCAAGTCGTGCGTGCGCTTGGCGGCCATGACGCCGGCGATCTGGGCCGTCGTCAGCACCTCGCCCTTGGCGCCGCCACCGACGGCCAGGCGCAGCGTCTCGGCGGACATGAAGACGCTGCCGCGGGCGATCGCCTCGCGGGCCGTCTGCGGCTTGGAGGAGACGTCGACCATGCGCGGCCGTCCGGCGTCGTCCAGGTGTGAGAGCGCGCCCTCTTCGCTCATCCGCCGATGTACGACATCTCGACTTTGCCATGTCGCTTTGTCGTCTTCTCCGTGCGCTCCTCTGAATAGCGGTCCGTGCGCTGCGACCAGAGGTTGCGCAGGAACGTTTCGATCTCTGCGTCGTTCGCGCCGTCGCGCAGGAGTTGGCGAAGGTCGTGGCCTTTGACTGCGAAGAGGCAGGTGTACAGTTGGCCGTCGGCCGAGAGGCGGGCGCGGGTGCAATCGCCGCAGAACGGCTCCGTCACCGAGGCGATGAGGCCGATCTCGCCCTTGCCGTCCTTGTAGCGCCAACGGCGGGCGACCTCGCCGCGGTAGTTGCGGTCGATCGCCTCCAGCGGCAGCTCGCGGCCGATCAACTCAATGATCTCGGCCGCCGGTACGACGTCATTCGTGCGCCAGCCGTTCGTCGTGCCCACGTCCATGTATTCGATGAAGCGCACGATGTAGTCGGTTCCACGGAAGCGTCGCGCGATCGCCAGAGCGTCCTTTTCGTTGATGCCGCGTTTGACGACGACGTTGATCTTGACGGGCAGAAGCCCCGCGCGGCGTGCCGCCTCGATCCCTTCAAGGACGAGGTCGACCGAGAACTCGGCGTCGCTCATCTCCCGGAAGCGGGCGTCGTCGAGCGAATCCAGGCTGACGGTGACTCGCTGGAGGCCGGCCTGGCGCAGCTCCGGCGCCATCTTCGCCAGGCGGGAGGCGTTCGTCGTCATGGCCAGGTCTTCGATGCCGTCGATGGCCGATAGCATGCGCACGAGCTTTGGCAGGCCGCGACGGATCGTCGGCTCGCCGCCGGTGAGGCGCAGCTTGCGGACGCCGAGCGCGCTGAAGATGCCGGCGAGGCGGGTGATCTCTTCGAAGGTCAGCAGGTCCGATTGAGGCAGGAATTTGTACTTGCGGCCGAAGACTTCCTTGGGCATGCAGTACGGGCAGCGAAAGTTGCAGCGGTCAGTGACCGAGATGCGCAGGTCGCGCAGGGGCCGGCCGAGCGTGTCGGCGGGGGCCGCCGTCTCAGTGGCGGACGTGGGAGGGTTCGTCTTTTCGGTGGACATAGAGTAGCTCTCGCAAGGTCTGGCGGGCGATGGCTGCCGCGCGGGCCCTGTGGCTGATTATATTCTTCTCGTGCTCCGGTAGCTCGGCCATCGTCGCGGAGTGGCCCGGGACCCAGAAGATCGGGTCGTAACCGAAGCCGCTTTCGCCGCGCGGCCGGTCGGCGACGAGGCCACGGATTTCGCCCTCGGCTGTCTTCGTCTCGCCGGATGCTGGATCAGTGACTGCAATAACGCAGACGAAGCGGCAGCCGCGTCCCTCTCTCGGCACGTCCGCGAGCCGCCGGTCGATCTCGGCGAAGCGTTCGCTGTACGAGGCGTCGTCCCTGATGAAGCGCGCCGAGCGGAGGCCTGGCTCGCCAGCCATGGCGGCGATCTCGATGCCCGAGTCGTCGGCCAGCGTGACGAGGCCGCTGGCCTTGGCGCCGGCGAGCGCCTTCTTGCGGGCGTTTGCTTCGTACGTCTCGCCGTCTTCGTCGACGTTGAATTCGATGCCGGCGTCAGCGGGCGTGACGATCTCCCAGCCGCAGCCTACAAGGAGGACGCGCAGCTCGGCGACCTTGCCGGGGTTATTCGTGGCGATTAGCAGCTTCGGCATGCGCCAAGAATAGCACCGGTCGGCCAGGCACCGGACTGGCAGCCGGACTGCGAGGGTGCTGGGTCGCCGCTAGTTCTGCGGTACGAATACGGCGTTGCCGTTGGTGTCGGTGTGGAACTCGTAGTCGCCGTCAGCGCCCGAGAGGAAGACTAGGAAGCCGGGCGTGATCACCTGGATGCA
>CBDTZZ010000162.1:0-3469 GCA_965365035.1 uncultured bacterium
CATCGCCGGCCTGCCAGGGATCTCCGTCCCCTGCGGCTTCACGACTGCCGACGACGGGGCGCGGCTGCCGATCGGCCTGCAGGTCATCGCCAGGCCGTTCGACGAGGCGACGATGTTCCGGGTCGCCCACGCCTACGAGCAGTCGACGACCTGGCACGACGAGTTCCCGCCGCTGTAGACCGCATCCGCCTCTACGCGCGATACTCCACCTCGTGACCGCACCCAGCACCGTTTCTGACATCCCAACGCCGTCGCTCATCCTTGATGCGGCCGTCATGCAAGCGAACATCGACGGTATGGCGGAGTTCTTCCGCGAAGGCGACGTTAAGCTGCGCCCGCACTTCAAGGCGCACAAGACGCTGGAGATCGCCCGGCGCCAACTGGCCGCTGGCTCTTGCACCGGCCTCACCTGCGCAACAGTCGCCGAGGCTGAAACCGTTGCGGATATCTGCGATGACATCCTGATCGCCAACGAGATCGTCGGCGCGAACAAGACGGCTCGTGTCGCGGCGCTGGCAGCGCGTGGCGTGGATATCAAGATAGCCGTCGATTCTGCGGAGGGGTTGGCGCTCGCAGGCGAGGCCGCGGTCAGCGCCGGAGTCGAGATCGGCGTGCTCATCGACGTCAACGTGGGGATGCCACGCTGCGGGGTGGCGCCTGACGCGGCCGTTGAGCTGGCGGCGCGCGCGGCGGAGACGGCCGGCGTTCGTCTGCGCGGCCTCATGGGCTACGAGGGACACGCTGTCGGCATACCAGAACGCGACAAGCGTGAGAAGGTGACACGCGAGGCGATGGAGGGCCTGCTCTCCGCTGTGAGCGCCGTGCGCGAGGCGGGCCTGCCGTGCGAGATCGTTTCGGCGGGCGGTACGGGCTCGTACGACATCACGGGCCGTATTGAGGGCATCACGGAGGTTCAACCCGGCTCGTACGCCCTGATGGACACGGCGTACGCGAAGCTGGCGAGCCCGTTCCGGCAGGCGATCTGGGTTCTCGGCACCGTGATCTCGCGACCTGCTCCGAATCTCTGTGTGGCGGACTCGGGACACAAAGCCTGCACGGAGGACCATGGCAATCCCGAAGTGGCTGGAGTCGAGGGTGCGTGCGTCCTCTTCCTCAGCGACGAGCACGCCTCTATCACGCTGCCGCGGGAGTCAGCGCTGGCCGTTGGCGACCGGATTCGGCTCACGCCTTCTCACATCGATCCCACGATCAACCTGCACGACGTGATCTACGTGATCGAGGGCGATCGGGTGACCGACGTCTGGCCGGTCACCGCCCGCGGATACGCCGAGCAGCGCCGCTAGCAGCCGCTGGGGAAGCGCTCAGGCCATCGCTGAGACGGTCGGTGACACCTTGTCGCGCCTCTGCTACCATTAGCGTCACTTATCTCTACGGAGGGGCTCGTGAAAGAAGGCACCAAGAAGAAGGCGAATCAGCGATTTTCGCACAGAATTGATGCGATTTCGTCGTCAGGGATACGCCGCTTCTTTGAGCTCATCGCCAATCTGGACGGCGTGATCTCGCTGGGCGTCGGCGAGCCCGATTTCGTCACGCCTGAGCGCTACAGCCGCGCCGCCTTCGATTCCGTCGAGGCCGGCGAGACTCACTACACCTCCAACTACGGCCTCCACCCGCTGCGAGAGGCGATCGCGGACCACATCCAGCGCCTCTACGGCGTGCGCTATGACCCGCAGCGCGAGATCATGGTCACGATAGGCGTGTCCGAAGCGTTGCTGCTGGCCAGCCATGTGCTGCTGGACCCGGGAGACGAGATACTTTGCCCCGATCCGTATTATGTCGCCTACCCGCCGTGCATCACGCTCGTCGGCGGCAAGCTGGTGCCGGTGCCGACCGATATGGAGCACGGCTTCCGCGTCTCGGCAGAGGACATCGAGGCCAGGATTACGCCCCGCAGCAAAGCGCTGCTGCTCGGCTACCCCTCGAACCCGACGGGCGCGCAGATGTCGCGCGAAGACCTGACAGAGATCGCCGCAGTGGCAGAGCGCCACGACCTGATCGTCATCGCAGACGAAATCTATGACCGGCTGACCTACGGCATGGACCACACTTGCTTCGCATCCCTGCCGGGGATGAAGGAGCGAACAGTGCTCCTGGGCGGGTTCTCGAAATCGTACGCAATGACCGGCTGGCGCGTGGGCTGGGTGTGCGCACCTTCGGATCTGCTGGAGGCGATGATGAAGGTGCATCAGTACATCGTGATGTCGGCACCGACGCCTTCGCAGTACGCCGCCTTGGAGGCGATTCAGCACGGCGAGGAGGACGTCCGCCGCTTTGTCGCCGAGTTCGACCGCCGCCGCCGGCTGATGGTGAAGGGGCTGGGCGAGATCGGCCTGGAATTGAACGAACCACACGGCGCTTTCTACGTCTTCCCGTCGATCCGCTCGACAGGGCTGGACGACGTCGAATTCTCAGAGCGCCTGCTGGACGAAGAGAAGGTCGCGGTCATTCCTGGCTCGGCGTTCGGCGACTGCGGCCGCGGCCACGTGCGAATGTGCTACGCGACGCCGTACAACCTGCTCGAAGAGGCGCTGGAGCGCATCGCGCGCTTTACCTCACGACACAGCGCCTAACGGCAACCCACTCCCAACTGGCCGCACAGTCCCTCGTGCGACAACTACCGTACTATTGACGTGAAAATGGCTATAGACCCTCGCATCGCCGGCACCGCCGGGGCAATGGCGCTGGCCCTCATCACAATCGTGGTCGTCGCAGTCTCGCCCTGGTCTGGCGGTTCTTCCGCTGGCGGCGCCCTACAGGGCGATGCCGACTGCAGCGACTCGATCAACTCGCTGGACGCGCTGGCCGACCTGCGATTCGCGGGCGGAGCCGAGCCTTTCGCCGGCTGCGTTGAGGAGGCAGGAGACGTCAACTGCGACGGCGCAGTGAACCCGGACGACGTGCTAACCCTGCTCAGGTTTGTCGGTGACTTGCCGACCCCTCAGCCCAGCGCCACGAACTGCCCACCGATCGGCGAGCCGCTCAACTCGGCGACGACAACCGGTCCTCCGGGCACGGCGACCGCGACATCGTCGACTTCGGCGACGGCGACGGCAAGCCCGACGCCGACACCAACGGCAACTCCAGTCGTCCAGTCGCCGAGCCAAACGTCCGGGGCCACGCCGGCACCCACAGCACCTTCGCCGACGTCCAGCGCGACGCCGGCCCCCAACGGCTACCGCCTGGCGACCGCAATTAGCGGCGGTGATCTGGGCGCGGCAAATGGCGCCGTGATCGAGCTGGCCGTGATACCGGGCACACCGACCGAGGCGATCGTCGTCCGGCAGTCCGGCCAGATGTACCGCGTGTCGCTCGCCGGTGGCTTCGCGCCGCAGGTCTGGGGCGACGTCAGCGGCATCATCGACGACACGGACACGGAAGAAGGCCTGCTGTCGCTCGCCTTCTCGCCAGGCTTCGCGCAAGACGGGCGCGTGTACCTCTACTACACGGC
>CBDTZZ010000163.1:0-3465 GCA_965365035.1 uncultured bacterium
CGTCGCCGAGGCCGCGCGCGATCGCGGCGCAGACGTCGTCCTCGTCTCCGGAGAAGCGGCGCTTCCCGACCCTTATGGCATCGACGTTCACCGCGTACGCAGCGCGACCCAGATGCGCGATGCCATCGTCGCTGCCTGCGATGGCGCCCACGCCCTCATCATGGCCGCGGCCGTCGCTGACTTTCAGCCCGCCGAGCCGGTCGGTGAGAAGATCAAGCGCCAGGGGCGCGAATCGCTCTCGCTGCAGCTGGCGCCCACACCGGACATCCTTGCCGAAGTGGGTCGGCCGCCGGGGCTGGTGAAAGTCGGCTTCGCGGCGGAGAGCCAGGACCTGGTGGCGAACGCAAAGGCGAAGATCGAATCCAAGGGCCTCGACCTCATCGTGGCCAACGACATCACGGCCACAGACGCCGGCTTCAACGTCGACACCAACCGCGTCCTGGTGATCGACGGCGAGGGCGAGCTAGAAGAGTGGCCGCTGATGACCAAATACGAAGTCGCCTGGCGTATACTCGACAAAGTTCAGAGACTATTCGAGGCCTAATATGACTTCCACCACGGATGCGGGGCGGGCCAGCTTCACGCTGGAGAAGTTCGCAGAGCACTCCTTCTATCACGACGTAAACAGGCGCCTCGTCGCCCTCACCCGGTTGGCGAAGGGCCAGCGTGTCGTCGACCTGGGCGCGGGAACCGGTGCTGTTACGAAGCTGATCGCCGAGGAAGTGGCGAACGGCAACGCCGAAGTGATCGCCATCGAGCCCTCCGAGAGCGCGCTGGAGATCGCCCGCCGCAGCCTGGAAGACTTCCGGGGCGCTGTCGTCCGCTTCATCCAGGGCGGTGCCCAAATACTGACGCAGCTCGTGGAGAAGCCGGTTGACGCCGTCTTCTTCTGCAACGCCATCCACCTGGTGGAGGAGAAAGACCACGTCTTGCACGAGATCCTGGAGACGCTGAGCGACGACGGTACGTTCTCCTTCAACACCTCGTTCTACCTGGGCGCAGAGCCGCCGGAGGCCGAGCTGTTCTACCGCCGCTGGATGATGAAGGCCCTGCGCGTCCTCAAGAAGGAGTACGGCCTCTCACCGGACAAGACGCGCGTCGAGGCGCGCCACCGGCTGACCGAGGAAGAGTACATGACGTTGCTGACCTCCAACGGGTTCAAGGTGCGGGACAAAGAAGTCGTCACGGTCCAGGTGCCACTCAGCGGCTTCGAGGCGATCAGTGAGTACCACCTTTGGATCGAGGGCGTGCTGCCGGGCGTCCCTCTGGCGGCCGGCGCGCATGCGCTGACGAAGGCCGCTCGATTGACGTTCGAAGAGCTTGACGTTACGGAAGTCCCCCGCAACTGGCTCCTCGTCGTAGCGGACCGGGCGTAGGGGCTGTCGCCGGCCCGCCCACACTGTGCCGGCGCTAGCAGATCACAAGGAGGAAGGTATGCAAGAGTCTACCTGGACAGGCCAAAACACCCTTAGCGAGATGCTGGAGCGCATTCGAGCGACCGCTCGCATTGAGCTCGTCTACGGCAAGGAGCGCAAAATCGGCGACAAGACGCTGATTCCGATCGCTGCGGTCGCTTTCACGTTTGGTGCTGGCGCCGGCGGCGGCACGGCTCCGGTCATCGACGATGACGGCGTCGGCGAAGCGCCGGTGGGCGGTGGCGGCGGTGGTGGCGGCTCGGTTCGGGTACTGCCGGTCGGTGTCCTGGAAGTGGACGCCGACGAGACGCGTATGGTCCCCATCCTCGACTGGACCCGCATCATCACGACAGGCCTCACGGTGTTCGGCATCTGGATGGTCTTCCGCACGATCTTTCGCCGGCGCTAGACGCAAAAACACCGGCGCCAATTCTCGAAACGGCGCGCCTCTGTAGCTTGACGGTCAGACGGTTATCGTCGGGGCGCACGGGCGAGCACGAAGTTGATCAGTGTGCGCGTCGGGATGCCCGTCGAGCCCTTCACGTAGAGCCCCCGGTCCCTGTTGGACTCATCGGTGCCGGCCATGTCGATGTGCGCCCAGGGCGTGTCCTCGGCGAAGAAGTGCAGGAACTTGGCGGCGCTGATCGCTCCCCCGCCCCGCACGCCGGTGTTCTTGATGTCCGCGATGGTGCTCTTCAGATCCTCGCGATACTCAGCGATTAGCGGGAAGCGCCACATCAGCTCACCCGACTGCTCGCCCGCGGCAGAAATCTGCTCAGCGAGCGCGTCGTCTGTGGCGAAGAAGCCGGTTGCGCGGTTGCCCAGAGCGATCATCATGGCGCCGGTCAGGGTCGCCACGTCGACGATCGGTGAGAGCTTCTCCTGGCGGGCGTAGCAGATCGCGTCGGCCAGGATCAGGCGGCCCTCCGCGTCCGTGTTGATGACCTCGATCGTCTTGCCGTTCATGGCTCGTACGACGTCCCCAGGCCGCTGCGCGCTACCTGACGGCATGTTCTCGGCGGTCGGCACGATGCCCGTGACGTTGATGCGCGGCTTCAGCTTGCCCAGCGCCCACATCGTGGCTATCACCGCGGCGGCGCCCGACATGTCGCCCTTCATCGCCTCCATGCCCCCCGCAGGCTTGATCGAGATTCCACCTGAGTCGAATGTGATGCCCTTGCCCAGGAGACCCAGCGTCTTCTTCGTTCGCTTGTCGCCACGGTAGCGCATGATCACGAAGCGGGGCTGTCGTGACGAGCCGATTCCGACGCCGAGCAGCGCCCCCATGCCGAGCTTTTTCATCTGTGCGCCGTCCAGCACTTCGCAATCGATGCCGGCCTGAGCCGAGAGCCTCTGGGCTCGCCTCGCCAGCTCGGTGGGTGGTAGCTCGTTGCCGGGCTCGTTGGCCATGTCGCGCGTGAAGTTGGCGGCGGCGGCCATCGTCTGGCCGCGCTCGACGCCGCGCTCGATGGCGCGTATCTTTCGCTTGTCGGACTCAACGATCGTCAGCGTATCGATCTCGCTGAACGAGGGGTCGTCGACGCTCTTGTACTTGCGGAAGCGGTACTCGCCCATGAGCGCGCCTTCAGCGATCGCCTGGGCGCAGTCCGCCGTCTCCAGCCCGGCGATGCCCGCGCCGTGGACGATTGTGGCGACCGTCTTGGCACCGGTCATGCGGGCGCGCCTGAGGGCGGTGCCCATCAGGTTGCGGATGACGTTGAGGTTGAACGAGTCCTGCTTGCCCAGCCCGGCGACGATGACTCGAGGCGATGGCATTCGCCCCAGCGTGTGAACGAGTAGAGCCTCGCCGGCCTTGCCCTTGATCTCGCCTTCGCTGATCAGGGCGGTGATGCCACCCCCAAGCTCGGCATCGACGGCGCCCGTCGCGCCGCCGGGGCTTGTCACACCCTGGAACAGGTTGACGATGATCACCTTCGCGTCGCTCTGTGTAATGTCTCCGCTCTCGACGTTAATTTTCACGTTGGGCTCCTTCCGGGGGGCGTGCTGTTCTGGGCGTGGATGATAGCGGGAGTGCTGGGCAAAGGCGGCC
>CBDTZZ010000164.1:0-3456 GCA_965365035.1 uncultured bacterium
CGTCTGAAGTCGTCGTCGCTCTTGCGGATTCGCGCGTAGGCCAGCGCGCGCTGGCCGTCCATGTGCTCGACGCCCGGTACGAACTCGACTGGGTAGACGTCGTAACAGAACGAGCAATCGGCGTAGGCGGGATCGTAGGCGTAGTTCGTGATCGTGACATCGATGCCGCCAAGCTCGTCGATGATCTCGATGAAGTTGGCCCAGTTCAAGATGACGTAGTAGTCGATCGGAATGCCAAAGTTGAGATCGATTGTGTCCATCACTAGCTGTGGACCACCGCCGGGATAACCCTGGAGCGACGTGTACCCGCCCATCCCATACGCCACGTTAATGCGGTTCTGGGTGTAGATATTGCCGTTGGCGTCGGGAATACTGACGAGCGTGTCACGCGGAATGGAGAAGGCGCCGGCCGTCTTGGCGAAGGGATCGATCGTGAAGATCACGACGGTGTCCGTGCGATAGGGCTCGTCGGAAACGTCGTCAAGGCGCTGGTCGAGGCCGAGCACCAGGATGTTGATCCGCTCATCGATCGTCTCAGCGCTGTCCTGATCGTTGCCGCCCTCAACGCCGGGCAGAGCCTGGACGAGGGGGATGCTCAGCTCATTGCCCGGAAATAGGTCGCCGTCGATCTGCGTCACCATCGCCGCAAAGGCGTAGAGGGAGAGCAGCGCGAAGGCAAAGATGCCAGCGATGAGCGGGACGTTGAAGTGGCCTCGTTGCCTGTAGGCTTCGGTGTATTGGGTGTCTTCTGGGGTCTGGTCCTTGGTCAAGCAGTTCTCCTGGGCCTCGGGCCTCGGGACGGGCGTGGACGCCCACGCGAAAGCATATGTTTAGTCGGGACGGCCCGCGACGTTGTACGGGCCGACAATCGGTTCATCTATGCCTAACAACGCTCGTGTTCGGTCAAAGGTTCCCCGTTTCAGAGTGCAGCAGCGATCTTCTGCAAGGTCGCAGCCGATTTGACCTGCCTCTTTTCGCTAGCGTAGCATCGGGCCAGTCAACGAGCGCCACCGCGCACTTTCGAACCCGCCTAAACGCCATCCACAGCTCTCCTTCGAGCCGTATCTCTGCCTGATGACTCTCTTCCCGCACGCTGTCCGCCACCTCCTCCGCAGCGGCGTCCTCATCATCGCCCTCGCAGCCGTCTGGGGGTGCGGTGGCGGCGCTGCGCCGAGTGCGACGCCCAGCCCCACAGATTCCGGTCCGGCGATCTCTCCCGTAGCGTCCGGCACGGTGATCGATCTGGTCCGGGCGGAACGTCTGTATTACGAGGGCGATTTCGAGGGGGCGCTTGCCATCTATTCGGCGGCGGTCGAAACCGGCGACGAAGGCGAACGGCAAGCCGGCCTCTGGGCGATCGCTCAAATACAGGCCGACGGCGGCGAAAACGACGACGCCGAGCGAAATCTGCGGCTCCTCCGTGAGATGTCGCCAGACACTAAGACGGACCGGCAAGCCCTACTGCTACTCGCCACCGTCGAGTTCGCGCAGGGCGACCTTGATGAGGCGCGCGCTGCGTTCGAAGCTTATCTGGAGTTGGGCGGGCCGGCCGCACCGTACGCTCACCTCGGCCTGGCAGACATCGAGTCCGCCGACGGCGACGCCGAAGCCGCCCTCTCTCGCCTTGTAGAGGCGATCGCAGGCGGGCTGCCGGCCCGCGCGGAGGCAGAGGCGATCTTCACCCAGGCGGCTCTCCACGAGGCCGAGGAGGACTACGACACCGCCTCGGCTGTGCTGCTCGGCCTGACCGCCCCATCGCAGGCTGATGCGACGGCGGCCGAAGCGCTCTGGCGCCGTGGCACACTCGAGGCAACCCGCGGCGACGAGGCCGAGGCGCAGCTAATGTATCGGACGCTGATCCAGCGCTATCCAGAGTTCGCGCGTGCCCTCGACGCGCTCAACACACCACAGGCCGCGGCCGATCCCGGCGTCTCGAGCTTCGACCGCGCCTTCGTCTACTACGTTCAGCGGATCAACGACCAGGCGCAAACCGCGTTCGAGGGCATCCTGGCGAGCCCGGCGACGGACACGGTGGCGTCCGCCCAGGCCCACTACTACCTCGGCATCCTCTCTGAGCGCTTCTCCCTCTACGACGACGCGCTGGCGCACTACGACGCGGCGATCGCGCTCCTCTCGCCCGGTCTCGACGACCCGCTGCGAGGCCAGTCGACGTGGGACCGAGCCACCGTCCTCGAACTCCAGGGCGACATCGATGGAGCGATCGCCGGCTTCGCTGAAGTCGGCGAGATACCCGGTGCCGAGCTTGCCGGCGAGGGCACGTTTCGGGCCGGCCTGCTGGCCTACAATCTCGGGCGCGTCAGCGAGGCGATCACGCATTGGACGCGCTTCTCGCAGGTCGCGGCCAGCGCTGGCGAGCGGGCGCGGGCGCACTACTGGCTCGGCCTCGCACATCAGGGCTTCGACAGCACCCGAGCGGCGGAGGAGTCCGCCGCCGCGGCCGCCGCCGATCCGCTTGGCTACTACGGACTGGTCGCCTCCGGCACCATCGATCCCACGTTCTGCTGCCTGGACGGAGACCCGCCGGGCGATGCCGCCGACGTCGAATTGTGGCTGAGGAGCCACGTCGGCCCGGAAGACGCCGCCTCTCATGACGAGTTCTTCTTCGGCGATACGTGGCGACGCACCATCGAGCTGCACGAGGCCGGCCTCTCGGACCGCGCGGACGACGAGTTCCGGGAGATGCTGGAGGACGTCAGCGGCGATGCGTGGCTCCTCTACCGCTTTGCGGAGGAGACCAGCAGCCTCGGCCTGCCCTGGATCTCGACGCTCGCGGCCCAGCGGCTGGCGCTACGCTACGCGGACCCACCGCCGGCGCTCCTGAGGCTCGTCTACCCACGTGAGTACTGGGATCTGGTGCAGGCCGATGCCGAGGCGAACGGCTTCGATCCGTACCTGCTGCTCTCGATGATGCGTCAGGAGAGCCTCTACTTCCCGCGCGCCGTCTCGTCGGCCGAGGCGCTGGGCCTGACGCAGGTCATCCCAACGACCGCCGACGGGATCGCCCTGGCGATCGAAGAGGAAGACTTCACATACATCGACCTCTTCCGGCCGAACGTATCGATCCGCTTCGGCTCGTACTACGTCGGCACGCAGCTCGACGTGTTTGGCGGCAACGTGCGCGTGGCCGTCGCCGCTTACAACGGCGGCCCGGCCAACGCCGATACGTGGCTGACGGCCGCCGGCGGCGACAACGACATCTTCGTGGAGACGATCACGTTCAGCGAGACGCGCTCCTACGTCGAGCTGGTGCTCGAGAACTACGCGCTCTACCGCTACGCCTGGGGCGATACGTCCCGCCCAGCGCTCTCGCCCTGACGCGACGCTAGACCGGCGCGCGGTGCGGGCGATACGATGGCCGCGCCATGCCTGACGCCGTGTCCGTCCGAGTTCCCGCCACCAGTGCCAACATTGGCCCCGGCTTCGACTGCCTGGGCC
>CBDTZZ010000165.1:0-3453 GCA_965365035.1 uncultured bacterium
TGGGCCGACGCTGGCGGCGGCGCGCGCGGGCAAGGCGATCGCCATCGCGAACAAGGAAGTACTGGTGATGGCGGGCCAGATCGTGACGGAGGAGGCGCGGCGTCACGGCGCCGAACTGCGGCCGGTGGACTCGGAGCATTCGGCGATCTGGCAGTGCCTCTGGGGCGAGGCGGCGGAGTCCGTCGACCGGCTGATCATCACGGCCTCCGGCGGCGCCTTGCGAGATCTGCCGCCGGACGAGCTAGAACGCGTAACGGCGGAGCAGGCGCTGCGCCACCCCAACTGGCAGATGGGCAAGAAGATTACGGTGGACAGCGCAACTCTCATGAACAAGGGTCTGGAGTGCATCGAGGCGCGCTGGCTGTTCGACATCCCCTACGAGCGGATCGATGTGCTCCTGCACCGCGAAAGCATAGTCCACTCACTCGTCGAGTTCATCGACGGTTCGGTAAAGGCGCAACTGGGCGTGCCGGACATGCGTCTACCCATACGATGCGCGCTAAGCTACCCGGACCGCCTTCCCGGCGCGGACGTACCCCGCCTGGACCTGAAAACGATCGGTACGCTGACGTTCGGGATCCCGAAGGCGGACCGGTATCCGTGCCTGGCGCTGGCCCTGGAGGCAGGACGGCGCGGCGGCACTGCGCCGGCAGCGATGGCAGCGGCCGATGAGGTCGCCGTCGGCCACTTCATTACGGGGCATATCGGCTTCGCTGACATCCCGCGGGCGATCGAGGACACGGTCTCGGCCGACCGCCACGTCGCTAAACCGTCCCTTGAGGAAGTGCTGGAAGCGGACCGGCGAGCGCGCGCCTTCACCGAGGACTGGGTGAGGGCCAAGGCGTAAGACCGGAGCCAGCGCGAGATCGTATCAAGTGAGGCGACCTTGCCCGAGACGACTTTGCCCATCGTGAAGAGCGTACTAGAGTAGATATATGGACATCCTGCTAACCTACATCCTGCCGTTCCTCGCCATGCTCATGGTGTTGATAGTCATCCATGAGTTGGGCCACTACTTCACGGCCAAGATGTTCGGCGTCAAGGTCCTTGAGGCAGGCATCGGTTACCCGCCGCGGGCCTTTGGCTTCACCTGGCGGGACACGATCTACTCGATCAACTGGCTGCCCCTTGGGGGTTTCGTGCGCCTGCTGGGCGAAGAAGACCCGGATGACCCGGAAAGCCTAGCCGCGCAGGCGGCGTGGAAGCGCCTGATCATCCTCGCCTCTGGCGGCGTGTTGAACCTGATGCTGCCCATATTGCTCTTCGCCATCGTCTTCATGCTGCCCCAGGACGTGCCCGCCGGACCTGTGGTGATCGACGTCGTAGAGCAGAACTCCCCGGCGGAAGCGGCCGGCCTGCTCTCCGGCGACGAGATCATCACGATTGACGGTGATGAGATCGAGAACACGAACGACGCCAGCCGCGCGATCCGGCTCCACCTGGGCGACACGCTGGACTTCGAGGTGCAGCGCGACTTCTTCGGCGGCGGCAGCGGCATCGTAGTGGCGGCAGTAGAGGCGCGCTGGTCGCCTCCCGAGGGACAGGGCCCGACAGGCATCCGCATCCACAACCTGGTGTCGGGATCGGCCGTGTGCCAGGGTGAGGGGCGCCCAGAACAGTGCTATACGACTGAGCAATACGGCTTCTTCGAGGCGGTCCCCAAGGGTTGGACTGCGACCTTGGAGACGCTCACCCTCGCCCGCAACCAGGTGATCATGATCTTCAAGGGAGGCAGCGGCCCGGACTTCGCCGGCCCCGTAGGCATCGCCCAGGTGACCGGCGAGGTGGTGGACGAGTCGGGCTGGAAGCCGCTGTTGGAGCTTGCCGCGCTGCTCTCCATCAACCTCGGAATCATCAACCTGCTACCGCTGCCGATGCTGGACGGCGGGCGCATCGCTTTCGTGCTGCTGGAGGTGGCCCGGCGGGGCAAACGAGTGGCACCGGAGAAGGAAGCGTTCGTGCATGTCGTGGGCCTAGCGCTTATCATTACCTTCGCCGTCGTGATCACCTACTTCGACATCGCCCGGATCATCAGCGGTGGGAGCCTCTTCCAGTAGCTCCGTGCACGATTTCTCATGACTGACGAACCAACGCCCCTCAGCGAGCGCCGCAAGTCGCGGCCTGTGCACGTCGGCGACGTGCAGGTCGGCGGCGACGCTCCCGTCATTGTGCAGACGATGACGAACACGGACACGGCCGACGCCGCGGCGACGATCGAGCAGATCGCCCGTCTCGCCGACGCTGGCGCGGAGATCGTGCGCATCGCCGTCCCGGACAAGCGAGCCGCGGCCGCTGTGCCGGAGATTGTGAAGAAGACACCGGTGCCGCTGATCGCCGACATCCACTTCGACCACAAGCTGGCGCTGACTTCGATCGCAGGCGGCATCCACGGATTGCGCCTCAACCCGGGCAACATTCGCGACGCTGACAAAGTGCGCGAAGTCGTCAAAGCAGCGAAGGAACGGGAGATCTCGATCCGCATCGGCGTCAACGAGGGCTCGCTGCCACCGATTCGGGCGCTGGCCGATGGTGAGCTGCCGCCGTCCAAGCAGAGCCGGATGGTGGACGCCGGCCTCTGGGAGATTGGAATCCTGGAGGAGATGGGCTTCGAGGACATCAAGATATCGCTCAAAGCGTTCGACGTGCCGACGATGGTCGCCGCCTACCGCGACATGGCCACACGCGTGGCGTACCCGCTTCACCTGGGCGTGACCGAGGCCGGGACACCCGGCGCCGGCACCGTGCGCTCGGCCGTCGGCATCGGCCTGCTGCTGGCCGAGGGCCTGGGCGATACGATCCGCGTGTCGCTAGCGGCCGATCCGGAAGAAGAGCTGCCAGTCTGCTGGGACATTCTTAAGTCGCTGAACATCCGCATGCGGGGGCCGACGATCGTCGCCTGCCCGACGTGCGGCCGCATCGAGGTCGATCTGATTCCGCTGGCGAACAAGATCGAGGAGACGTTCAAGTCGATCGGAAAGCCGATCACGGTGGCGGTGATGGGCTGCGTGGTGAACGGCCCGGGCGAGTCCCGAGACGCCGACATCGGCCTCGCGGCCGGTAAGGGCCGAGGCGCCATCTTCCGCAAGGGCGTGGTGGTGCGTACCGTGGCCGAGTCCGAGTTCATGACCGCGCTGCTGCAAGAAGGCGCGAAGGTGATCATGGAGCGCTACGGCGAGACGATCGACGTCGCAGCGCTGGCCGGCGACGAGGTCGCCCCGGCGGACGACGAACCGCTGATCGCGCTGACGCCGGTAGAAGCGTCGGAGACGCTGCCAGGCCGCGCGTCGCGCCGCAAGTAGCCGGCGCTCGTCTTCAGGCGGGGCCTAGCGCTGTTTTTCTGGCGTGACTAATCGCCGGACGTTACGCGGAAGCGGACAGGGTCACCTTCGAAGAGTTTGCGGCAATCGTGCCCGCAGAAGTAGTACTTCTGCCCCTCGGATTCGATCGTCGGCG
>CBDTZZ010000166.1:0-3388 GCA_965365035.1 uncultured bacterium
GATCGGGTATCTCATAGCGTTCAACCTCGTGGCAGAAGGCTTCGGAGTCTGGATCCAGCGCATCGCCGTCAGTGTGAAGTCGCGCGGTGTCGGACGTGAATTTCTCAGCGGCTATCTCACTGACGCGCTGCCGCGTCTCGGCGCTGACTCAGCGATCCTCGACGTGATGCGCACGAACCCTCGCGCGCAGAAGATGTATCGCAGCATCGGCTTCGCCGAGGTGACCCTGCCTGCTGAAGACTTCGCCAAGCTCGATCGCCTCGTTGGCGGAATCGACAACGACGTCATCATCATGCGCGCTGAATCGGCTGTCCTGACATCACCGGGGCGTGAGGTGCCTGACGTTGAGTGAGACACCAGGGCCGCGCTCGCGCGAGCTGTTCGAGCGGGCGCGCCAGCTGATGCCGGGAGGCGTCTCCAGTCCGGTTCGCGCCTTCCAGGCCGTGGGCGGCGATCCGGTCGTCATCGCCTACGGTCGCGGGCCGCACATCGTCGACGTGGACGGCCGCAGTTACATCGACTACGTCGGCGCCTACGGACCGCTGATCCTCGGACACGCGCCGCCGCGCATCGCTGAAGTCGTGGCGGTCGCCGCCCAACGGGGCACGGCCTACGGCGCGACCAGCGAGCTGGAGATCGAGCTGGCCCGCCTCATCTGCGAGGCGGTGCCGTCGATGGATCTCGTGCGCTTCGTCAACTCGGGCACAGAGGCGACGATGTCCGCGCTGCGCCTCGCCCGGGCCGCCACCGGGCGCGACGCCATCGTTAAGTTCGAGGGCGGCTACCACGGTCACGCAGACGGGCTTCTCGTTCGCGCCGGCTCGGGCGCGACGACTCTCAGCCTGCCTGACAGCGCCGGCGTCCCCAAATCCTACGCCGCCGAGACGCTGCTTGCGCCCTACAACGACATCGCAGCCGTGAAGGAGCTGTTCGCGGCCGAGGGAGAGCGCATCGCCGCCGTCATCCTTGAGCCGATCGCCGCCAACATGGGCGTCGTGCCGCCGGCTCCCGGCTTTCTCGAAGGCCTCCGCGAAGTAACCACACAGTACGGCGCTCTGCTCATCTTCGACGAAGTGATTACCGGCTTTCGCCTGCACTACGGCGCGGCGCAAACGCTCCTCAACGTGACGCCAGACCTCACTTGCCTCGGCAAGATCATCGGTGGCGGATTGCCGGTTGCGGCCTACGGCGGTCGGCGGGAGATCATGGAGCAGGTCGCTCCGCTCGGTCCCGTCTACCAGGCCGGCACGCTCTCCGGCAACCCGCTGGCGATGGCTGCCGGCATCGTCACCATGGAGATGCTGAACTCGGAGGTAGTCTACCAGCGCCTAGAGATCACGTCGGTCTACCTGGAGGACACTCTGCGCCGCGCGGCCCAGGCCGCCGAGGTGCCAGTCCGGCTGAACCGGTTCGGCTCGATCATGACGATGTTCTTCACCGCCGAAGACGTCACCGACTACGCCAC
Organism: uncultured bacterium; assembly: GCA_965365035.1. Taxonomy (GTDB): domain Bacteria; phylum Chloroflexota; class Dehalococcoidia; order SM23-28-2; family RBG-16-64-32; genus CF-162. The sequence goes on from CBDTZZ010000166.1 coordinate 1,466, forward strand.
CGCCCTCAAGGCCGACCGTGATCGCTACGCCGCTTACTTTCGTGGGATGCTGCAGCGCGGCGTATTCCTCGCCCCCTCGCAGTTCGAGGCGATGTTCGTCTCCACCACGCACGGCGACGAAGAGGTGATCGCCACCGGCGAAGCCGCCGAAGCATCCCTCCGCGACCTAGACTCTGCGTAGAGAGGACCAGACTAACCGCTCGTCCTGAGGCTCCCAACTCCCCGTCCCGCTTGTCCTGAGGGCTCTCAAGTCCCCGTCCCGCTCGTCCTGAGGTATCGAAGGATGAGCGGAGCAACCAACGTCCGGGCTCGCAACCTCCCGGCCGTCGCCCGCTTGCAGGTCTCCGGGCCCAGCGCTATACTAGCCGCGTTTTAACGCCCCACATCAATTGATAAAGTAGGTAAGCATATGAAACTCTCTTGTCTCCAGGATAACCTCACGAAGGGCCTCTCGATCGTCGGTCGCGCCGTCCCCGTGCGCAGCACGCTGCCGCAGGCCTCGCACATCAAGCTCGAGACCGATGAGGGCCGCCTCAAGCTCGTGGCAACCGACTTGACGATGGCCGTGACCTGCTGGATCGGCGCCCAGATCGAGGAGGAAGGGTCGATCACGATCCCGGCCCGGCTGCTCACCGACTTCGTAGCCTCGCTCCCCAACGAGAAGATCGACCTCAACGTCCCGGAGCGCGGCCACCAGCTGCACATCACCTGCGCTCGCAACGAGGCGACGATGGCCGGCATGGATGCCGCCGACTTCCCGCCCGTGCCGCCGGTTGACGATGGCCTCAGCATCAACCTCGGTCCGGCCGACCTGGGCAAGGCGATCGCCCAGGTCCAGTTCGCCGCCGCCACCGACGACACGCGCCCCGTCCTCACCGGAATCCACACGCTGGCAGAGGAGCAGACCCTGACCCTCGCCGCCGCCGACGGTTTCCGCCTCGCCGTCCACAAGCTCGCGCTCACGGACGAAGTCACGGAGAAGGTCGAGGTGATCGTACCGGCCCGCGCCCTGCGCGAGGTCGAGCGCCTGCTCTCGGAGCAGAGCGACCAGGTCGAGATGTCGATCAACGGCGGGCGCACGCAGGTGCTCTTCAAGATGAACGACGTCGAGATCGTCGCGACGCTGATCCAGGGCACGTTCCCCAACTACGGCCAGCTGATCCCCTCGTCCTTCACCAGCCGCGCCGAAATCGACATGAAGCAGTTCCTCCAGGAGACGCGCATCTCCGCGATCTTTGCTCGCGACGGCGCCGGCATCGTCCGCCTGCAGATGGACCCGTCAGGCGAGGGCCAGCCCGGCAAGCTGACGATCTCCGCGCGCGCCGAGGAGATCGGCGAGCACCGCGGCGACATGGACGTCAAGCTGGAGGGCGAGGAGTCCAAGATCGCCTTCAACAGCCGCTATCTGCAGGACGTCTTGCAGGTGCTCGAAGTGGACAGCGTCGCCCTCGAGACGACGAGCCCGTCCAGCCCCGGCGTCCTCCGCCCCATCGGCGACGACACCTACGTCCACGTCGTCATGCCGATGTTCGTCCAGTGGTAAGCGCCGCCTGAAAGGAAGAAGCCGATGCCCGAATTCTCCGTCCCCACGCAGCTGCCCGACTGGATCAAAGATCACGTCGCCCTCTACCTCGAAAGTGAAGGCAAGGAAGGGCACATGTGGGACTCCTCCGTCGGCGGTGGCACCGGCCCCATCCCGACCCTCCTCCTGGCGGTCAACGGCCGGCGTTCCGGCAAGGCGCGCACCGTCCCCCTGATCTACGGCGAGGCGGACGGCAGCTACGTCGTCGTCGCCTCTAAGGGCGGCTACAAGGACAATCCGGACTGGTACGATAACCTGGCGGCTAATCCGGACGTCTCGATCCGCGTCGCTACTAACGTCTTCGATGCGGTGGCTCGCACGGCCGAGGGCGAGGAACGAGA
>CBDTZZ010000167.1:0-3286 GCA_965365035.1 uncultured bacterium
CTTCTGCATCATCGCGCACATCGACCACGGCAAGTCGACGCTGGCCGATCGCCTGCTCGAAGCAACCGGCACGATTTCGGAGCGGGAGATGTCCGAGCAGGTGTTGGACACGATGGACCTGGAGCGAGAACGCGGCATCACGATCAAGGCGGCGGCTGTGCGCATGGCTCACACGGCGGCTGACGGCGGGGCGTACGAACTCAACCTGATCGACACGCCGGGCCACGTCGACTTCACCTACGAGGTCTCGCGCGCGCTGGCGGCCTGTGAGGGCGCTCTGCTCGTCGTGGACGCCTCACAGGGGATCGAGGCGCAGACGCTGGCCAACGTCTACATGGCGCTAGACCTCGACCTCCAGATCATCCCCGTCGTGAACAAGATCGACCTGGCGTCTGCGGAGCCCGAGCGCGTCGCCCTTGAGGTCTGCGAGGTGATCGGCTTCAAGGAGGACGAGGTGCTGTTCGTTTCGGCCAAGGAAGGCACAGGCATCGACGATCTGCTGGCGGCGATCGTCGAGCGCGTGCCGCCGCCGGCCGGCGATCCGGAGGCGCCGCTACGGGCTCTGATCTTCGACTCGAAGTATGACTCCTACAAGGGTGTGATCGCCTACGTGCGCGTTGTCGACGGCCAGGTCAGCGGTCAGAACCGCCTGCGCTTGCTCGCCACGAAGCGAACGATCGAGCCGCTTGAGACGGGCGCCTTCCGGCCCGCGTTCAGCCCGACCGACGGCCTGGGGACGGGCGAGGTCGGCTACATCGCGACCGGGCTAAAGACGGTGCGTGACAGCCGGGTTGGCGACACCGTCACGGACGAGGCCGAGCCGACGTCCGCGCCGTTGCCCGGATACAAGCCCGCGAAGCCGATGGTCTTCGCCGGTCTCTACCCTTCGAACGCCGAGCAGTACGAGGATCTGCGAGACGCGATGGAGAAGCTGCAGCTCAACGACGCAGCTCTGCACTACGCGCCGGAGACCTCTGTCGCGCTGGGGCCGGGATTCCGCGCCGGTTTCCTGGGTCTCCTGCACATGGACATCGTGCAGGAACGGCTTGAGCGGGAGTACGATCTCGACATCCTGGCGACGGCGCCGTCCGTGGAGTACGAGGTGCACCTGACCGACGGCACCGTCCTCGAGGTGGATTCGCCGGCGGAGATGCCGGATCCGAGCAAGATCGAAGATATTCGCGAGCCGTGGATGAACCTCTCGATCGTGGCGCCGGACCGCTACATTGGGGCGATCATGGACCTCGTCACGGGGCGTCGCGGCTCGTTCGTGAAGATGGACTACCTGGAGCACGACCCACACCTGAAGGCGGGCGAGCGTCGCGTGTTACTCGAGTATCAGATTCCCCTGTCCGAGATGCTGGTCGACTTCTACGACCAGCTGAAATCGAAGACGCAGGGCTACGCCAGCCTCGACTACTCGTTCGCGGAGTACCGGCCGGACAAGCTCGTTAAGGTCGACATACTCGTCAACGCCGTCGCCGTCGACGCGCTCAGCGTGCTTGTCCACGCGGATCGGGCGCAGCAGGTCGGGCGGTCGCTTGTCGAGCGGCTGCGATCGCTGATTCCGCGCCAGATGTTCGAGGTGGCGATCCAGGCGGCGATTGGCGGCCGCGTGATCGCTCGTGAGAGCGTCAAGGCGCTGCGCAAGAACGTGCTGGCGAAGTGCTACGGGGGCGACGTGACGCGCAAGCGCAAGCTGCTGGAGAAGCAAAAGGCTGGCAAGAAGCGGATGAAGCGCGTGGGCAACGTAGAGATTCCGCAGGAAGCCTTTATGTCGCTGCTGCGCATCGGCAAGTAGCCGAACCGCTGCTCGGCGAAACGTCTGGCGCTCTTGCTTTGTTTACGTAACGAGGGGGCGTAGAATAACCGCCGAAAGGCGAGCGGGGGAAGCTTGGACGAAGATAAGACTCAAAACATAGACCGGCAAGTGCTGCGGCGTGTAGCGGGCTCATCGCGGGCTACGCAGCGCTGGCTCAAGACGGCGCTGCAGACGATCCGCACGATGCCGCCGGCGGGTGAGGCCGCTCCGCAAGTTCGTCGGATCCAGCCCAAGCCGGAGCCAGAGCCCGCGCCGGAGCTAGAGCCCACGTCGGAGCTGGAGCCCACGTCGGAGCTGGAGCCCACGTCGGAGCCGGAGCCCGGGCTGCCAGACCTCGATGATCTGCTCACAGGCCGGCGGTCTCTAAAGGAGCAGTTGGAGGCGCGGCCGGAGCTGGCCGATGAGCTAGAGGAGCTGGCAGACGTCATCGGCATGCTGCGCGAGCTGGGGCAGGAGCGGCGGAAGAAGGGCGAAAGCATCCTCGGCGAGGACTTCCTCAGTCCGGACGACGACGAAGAACCCGACGAAGACGTCTAGCCGGCGTCTTCGTCCGGCCGCGGAGCGGCGGCGACCTGCGAACCGAGGACGGACGTGCCGCTGTCTACGAAGATCGTGTTGCCGGTGATCATTCGCGACATGTCACTGGCGAGGAAGACTCCCGTGTTGCCGATGTCCTCCAGCGTGACGTTCTCTCGCAGCGGCGATGCCGCCTCTGTCCAGCGCCTAAGCCGCGTGATGCCCTTAACGGCGCTGGCCGAAAGGGTGCGCACCGGGCCAGCCGAGATCGCGTTGACGCGAATCTTGCGCGGGCCCAGCTCGACGGCGAGGTAGCGCACGCCGGCCTCCAGGGCAGCCTTTGCCGGGGCCATCGCGCTGTAGCCGGGGACGGCCTTCTCTGCGGCGTTGTAGGTTAGCGTCATGATGCTGCCGCCGCCGGCCTCTTCCATCAGCGGCGCGGCGAAGCGGGCGACGGCGTTGAGCGAGTAAGCGCTGATCTCCATCGCCATCTTGTAGCCTTGGCGGGAGATCTCTGAGAACGGGCGGTTAAGGTCTTCGCGGTCGGCGTAGGCGATCGCGTGCACCAGCGTGTCCAGCCCACCGAGACCCTCCGCTGTGGCGCGGAACGCGTTCTCGATGTCATCGTCGCTCGACACGTCGCAGGCGGTCAGCGGAAAGTCCTCCGGGTTGCCGAGTTCGCTCAGCAGCTTGCGGACGTTGCGCTCGATGCGGCCCTTCGGCTCGTGCTGGAAAGTGAAGGCGAGTCTCGCGCCCTCGCGGTGCATTCCCTGGGCGATTCCCCAGGCGATGCTGTGCTTGTCGGCTACGCCCATGATGAGCGCGCGCTTTCCCTTAAGCAGTCCGTTCACGATGCCTCCTTGCGAATGAACTCTGGTGGCCGTTCGCCGGCCGCTTCCGCGCCCCACGCCTCCAGGCACTCGGCGACGACTTCCGCTACTTGCATGC
>CBDTZZ010000168.1:0-3277 GCA_965365035.1 uncultured bacterium
GCGATGTCGGGCGCCTGGCTGGCGGACCTCGAGGCGGCTGAGACGCCGGTGCACGAGGTGCAGCGGCTGATCGCGCGATCCACGGAGCGGATCATGGGTGCGCCGGCTCTCCTGGTGGCGTGTCTCGAGCTTGCGGGAGCTAAGGAACAGGACGACGAAGAGCGAAGGTCGGCCGAGCGCGATATGTTCGTGCAGAGCCTGGGCGCGGCGCTGCAAAACATACTGCTGGCGGCGGTGGAGCGCGGCCTCGTCGGGTATCTCAAGGGCGCGCCGCTCTTCTGCGCGCCGGCCGTGCGCGAGGCGCTAGAGCTGCCGGACGGCTGGGAGCCGACGTTCCTGGTGCTGCTCGGTCACCCCGAAGAGGGCTTCGAGGCGGCGCCGCGAGCGGACGTCGAAGTCGGCGACGTAATGGTCGAGCGCTAAGCGTTGCCGTGCTAGGCTGACGCTGTTCTACGAGAGGGAGGAAGACTATGGAGCTACACGAGGCGATGTATTCGCTGCGGGCGATGCGGCGGCTGAAGACGGACGCGGTGCCCGATGAGCTGATCTGGAAGGTTCTGGACGCGGCGATCCGGGCGCCGAGCGGCGGCAACCGGCAGCCGTGGAACTTCATCGTCGTGACGGATGCGGAGAAGAAACGCAAGATCGGCGAGTGGTACCTGGACGGGTGGAGCAAGATGTACGGCGCGGCGCAAGGGGCGATGGAGGCCGAGGGCGACCAGGCGAGGACGCTGCGGTCGGCGGACCACCTGGCGAATCATCTGGCAGAGGCGCCCGTGTTCATCATCCCAACCGTGAGGGCCAGCGGCGTGGCAGCGGTCTCCGGGATGGGGTCGTCGATCTTTCCGGCGGTGCAGAACCTGATGCTGGCGGCGCGCGCAGAGGGGTTGGGGACCACCCTGACGACTCTCCACAAGGCGCACGAGGCGGAGGTGAAGGAGCTGCTGGGCGTCCCCGATGGCGTGGAGACGATGTGCCTGATCCCGATGGGCTGGCCAAAAGGGAAGTTCGGGCAGGGGGTGCGCCTGCCGGTGGAGAAAGTGACGTACTGGGACGGCTGGGGCGAGACGAAGGCGAAGGCCTAGGGCTCGTTTCGGGCGTCGCTGAGCAGGTGCTACTGAAGCAGGTACTGGTTGAGCGTCAGGCCACTGGTCTTCCAGGCTTGGGCTTCGGCGGTGCCGATGTAGCGGAAGTGCCAGGGCTCGTAGGCGTAGCCGGTGATAGCCTCTGCGCCGGCCGGGTAGCTGAGCGCGAAGCCGTAGTTATGGGAGTTGGCGGCGAGCCACTGACCCTCGGGCGTTGGGCCGAAGGATTCCAGCAAGTCCCAGCCGACGGCCGCTGAAGTGAGATCGGCCGTCGTGCCGAGCTGGTGTTCGCTGTGGCCGGCCATGGCGCTGATCCGAACGGCCTGGTCGTAGCCCACCTGCCCGACCCAGTAGTTGAACGTGTCCTCCTGTGTGGCGTACGAGCGGTAGGCCGAGCGGGCGCGGACGTCGTGGCCAGCGGTGGCAGCGTCGTCGAGCAGGCGGACGAGGGCGTCGACGGCTTCCTGGCGCAGTTCGCCGGGCCATCCGGGTGCCAGATAGGCTCCGGGGATCGCCACGAGTGAGGGCGGCACATAGTCGGATGGTAGTGCATGGTCCTTGTCGACGGGTGAGAGTATGGTCACCGCCGCGGGAGGGTCGGTCGCCGGCGGTGGGGGTGGTGGAGTCTCGGCTGGTGGTTCGGCGGTGGGGGTGACGGCTTCGTTCGCCGTAGTTGTTGCCACAGCCGAAGGTGCCGTCGTCGTGGTGGGTGACGATGACGTTGGGGAGCCTTCGCTTGTGCCGTCGCCGCAGGCTGCCAGCAGGAGCGAGGCGGCGATGAGGGTCAATGGGAGGGTGCGTAACAAGAGCTTTCTCACTCTTTGAGGATACGGTGACGACCGTTCTGGGTCACGCTGCGGCGTGGGCGAGTAGTTCGCGAATGTGCTTGTCGAGCTTCTCGCGTTCTTCGACGATATCGGTGCCGATTCTGGCCACGGCGGTCGGCAGTTGCCAGTCCCGCAGGAGCTTTTGGTCGACAGCGATGTTCTTGTGGTAGGTGCGGTTGATTGTGTAGATGAAAGCGGAGCGGGCGAAGAGAGCGAAGAAGCGGATGAGCAATGGCATGTGGGGCGGAGGTTCACCGAGGCGGAGGATGAGCATCGAGCGAGCGAAGTCCGCTTCGGGGGAACCACGCGCCGCGCCGGTCCAGTCGATGACTACCGGGCCCTGATCGCCGAGCATGATGTTCCCGGGGTGGAAGTCGCCGTGGAGGAGGCGATCGCCGTCCGGCAGGCGATCCAGGGTCTTAAGAGCGGGATCGATGAACTCTCGCGGAGCACCGGAGTTTGAAACTGCCTGGCGATAACGTTCGCGCACCGGGTCCAGCGATTTCGGCGCGGCCTGGCTATTCACGTTCGCCTGGAGGCGCCCCGTAAGGCTCGCGAGGCTGAGGATGCGCCAGGGTTTGCTGGCGGCGATCTCGAACAAGTCTCTGCCGTCGATGCGTTCGAGGATCATGCCGTGGCGGCCGTCCACGGTCTCTACGCCGTAAACAGCGGGGACGCGGACGCCGGCGTCCGCGGCGTTCTGGAGGATGACAGCCTGGGTCTGCGTGTTTTCCAGTGAGTGGTCGCCGCGAAAGAGGCGCAGGACGCGGCCTTCGCCGTACTCGAAGATCTCGGCCTCTCGCCCTTCGGCGATCTTCTTGAGCTGAGCGACGCTTTCAGTGGCGGTCATCTAGGAAGAGATGATACGCGCGGAGACAGGGTGGGCGTATGACCGGAGTCACGTGAGGAGGGCGCGTGCGGGCGGCGGCTAGCCCTTGAGGTCGTTGGAGAAGCCGACGACATCGTAGGACATGATCAGCAGGTCGTGGGTCTGTCCGTCGCGGGTCATGACGTGGTCGGCGAGGAGGGCTTCGGGCCGGAAGCCGAGATGCTCGAAGACGCCGCGGGCGCCGCGCTGGTCCGTCGCCATCTGGGCGGTGACCTTGCGTAGCTTGAGATCCTTGGCGATGCCGAACGCCTCGTTGGTGAGGCGCTTGCCGAGGCCGAGGCCGCGCTGATCGCGGCTGATGAGGACGCGCATCTCGCCGACGTGGCGGGCCCAGAGGGCCTCGTTGAGGTGGATGCTGGCGTAGCCGGCGATGCTTCCGTCGATCTCGGCGGCGAGGCTTATGGTGCGGCCGGATTTGAGGTATCGCATCCAGGCGTCGACGGTGGCTTCTTGAGTGATGTCGGTGCGGAGGAACA
>CBDTZZ010000169.1:0-3276 GCA_965365035.1 uncultured bacterium
AGCGAGGCGGCGTCGGTGACGCGCAGCCCCTTCTCGAACTTCGTGGGCACGCCGAGGCGCTCCAGCCAGTCGCTGATCAGCGACCCGCCGCCGTGCACAATCACAGGCCGTGCGCCACGGCGCGCCAGCTCCGCCACATCGGCGAGCGTCGTGTCGTGGGCGCCCAGCGTCGAGCCGCCAATCTTGGCGACGATGATGTCCGTCATCGCTACGTGGTGTACATGCTGTTCAGCCGCACGAACTCTTCGGTGAGGTCGGAGCCCCAGGCCGTGGCCTCGCCCGTGCCCTGGCCAAGCTCGATGCGCACCAGCACTTCGGCCGGCGCAAGGCAGGCCTTGGCCACTGCTTCGTCGTAATCCTGAGGCGCGCCGTCGCGGTAGAGGCAAATCTCGCCGCCGTCTGGGTGGCGCAGGTAGAGCGCGGTGGTCGGTTCGGTCCAGGCTGCGCCGCTGTTGCCGATCGCGGCCAGGATGCGTCCCCAGTTGGCGTCTTCGCCGTAGATCGCAGTCTTCACGCCGATCGACGTCACGACTTCGCGGGCCGCCTTGCGGGCGTCGGCCGGGTTCGCCGCGCCCTCGACCTTCGTCTCGATCAACTTCGTACCGCCCTCGGCGTCGCTCACCATCATCCGCGCCATGCTGGTGCAGACGAGCGTGAGAGCTTTCTGGAACGCCTCCGCCTCCGGATGCCCGGCGGTGATCGCTTCTCCACCGGCGAGGCCGTTGGCGAGGACGATCGCCATGTCGTTGGTGCTCGTGTCGTTGTCGATGTCGACCATGTTGAACGAGACGTCCACCGCCTCCTTCAGCGCCGACGAAAGGAACGCCTCCTCGACCGGTGCGTCGGTGGTCATGAAGCAGAGCATCGTCGCCATGTTCGGGTGGATCATGCCGACGCCCTTGCAAGCAGCGCCGATCGTCCAGCCACCGAACCTGACGGCGATCTGCTTCTTCACGGTATCGGTCGTCATGATCGACACCGCGAAGTCATCTCCACCGCCGACGGATACCTCCGTCTGCGCCACGCCCTTGGCGATGCGGTCCATCGGCAGCTGCAGGCCGATGACGCCGGTAGAGGCGACGACGATGTCCGTCGGCTCGAGCCCGAGCTTGTCGGCGGCGAGTTTGGCCATCACGACGGCGTTCTCGGCACCCTGCGCCCCAGTGGCGGCGTTGGCGCAGCCAGAGTTGGCGACGATCGCCTGCGCCTTACCGTTCTTCAGATGCTCCCTCGTGAGGAGCAACGGCGCCGCCTTCAGGGTGTTGCTCGTATAGACGGCGGCCGTCGTGCACGGCGCCTGCGAGTAGACGAGGCCAACATCCAGCTTCGTCCAATCGTCGCGGACGCCGACGTGAACGCCACCGGCCGTGAAGCCCTGCGCCGACGTAATGCCGCCGTCCTGCATGATCTCGATCTCCGTTGTCTTTGTGTTGGCTGTAACCATCTCTTCCTCCATATCGAGCCCTTTTACGGGTACACCGCGGGCATATCGAGCGCTGTCGTCTCGGGCATGCCCAGCATTAGGTTCATGTTCTGGATCGCCTGTCCCGCCGCACCCTTGACCAGGTTGTCGAGGACGCTTACAACGACGAGACGGCCGGTTCGTACGTCAACTGTCGGGTAGACGAGGCACATGTTGTTGCCTCGTGTCTGCTTGGTCGCCGGTGGCGTGGTAGCGACTCGCACGAAAGGCTCATCGCTGTAGAACTGATCGTATACCTCGCGCACGGCCGTTTTTGCGGCTTCGCCGTCGGGCAGCGCGCCGGGCACGAGCGGCGCGTAGGCCGTCGTCAGGATGCCGCGCGTCATCGGGATCAGGTGCGGCGTGAACGTAATCTTCGGCGTCGCCCCCTCAGGCCAGATCGCCGCCACCTCCTGGTGGATCTCCGGCCAGTGGCGGTGGCCATCGAGGCCGTACGCCGATACGCTCTCGCCGGCCTCGCCCAGCTGCAGGTTCTGCTTCGGGCCGCGCCCAGCGCCGGAGACGCCTGACTTGGAGTCGACGATGATCTCCGGGCCGATGATCCCAGCCTTGACGGCGGGCGCCAGCGCCAGGATCGCGCCCTCGGGATAGCAGCCGGGGTTGGCGATTAGCTTCGCGCCCTTGATCGCCTCGCGGTGCAGCTCCGGCAGGCCGTAGACGGCGTCCGGGAGCAGGTCCTGCGCCGGGTGCTCGCCGCCATACCACTCGCTGTAGACTGCCGCATCGTGGAGCCGAAAGTCGGCGCTGATATCGACGACTGGCAAGCCGGCGCGGACGAGCGGCGCGCAAGCCTCCGCGCTGGCGGCGTGCGGCAGGGCGGAGAAGACGAAGTCGACGCCGGACGCCAGCTCGGGCTCGATCGTCAGGTCGTACGACGCGAGATGCGGGAACACATCGGCGAGCTTCTTGCCGGCCTCGCTGCGGCCGGTGACGGAGACGACGTCCGCCTCGGGATGGTTGTAAAGCAAGCGCGCGAGTTCGGCGCCTGCGTACCCTGTCACGTTTATGATTCCGACTTTAACCATTGTTGCTTCTCCAGAAATGAAAAACCCCCACCACTGATCAGCGGTGGGGCTCTGCGAACTGCCTTGCAGCTAGCGTCTGTTCTCGCTATCGAAAGACGTGCGAGACCGCCCCACTAATGGGTCGCGGTCGTCGGGCGCGGCTCTCAGACGCGAGGAACATGATGGAGCGATGTTACGGGCGAGACTGCCGGCGTGTCAAGCGGACGCTCTCGCGCCGTGCTAGACTTCGCCCAACGTTTACCTGGATCACGGAGGGCCATCAAAATGAGAATAACAACGCTCCTGATGCGCCCCGTCGTCCGAGCGGCCTAGCCGAGGCATCGCCGCTCGACATCGGGTGCGCTCCTACCCGACTGTAATTTCGCATCGCGCCATCCCATACCGGCTTCCGCCGGGATGCGGCGCCACCACGAAGGAGCATCTCTTGTCTAGTCCTGTCTCACGTCAGACAGCGAACAACGTACCCGAACCGGTCACCCACATCGCGGAACTCATGTCCACGTTTCCCGCCCCTTGGGCGCTTTGCGGCGGCTGGGCGGTCGACGCCTGGCTCGGCCGTCAAACCCGCGATCACGACGACATCGATATCTCCGTGTTCATCGAGGATCAGCGGGCGCTCTTCGATCACCTCGCCGGCTGGCAGCTGATCGCGCATGATCCCAACGTCGACGGCGACACGGCGGGGCTATGGGACGGCCGGCGTCTCGATCTGCCCGGCCACCTCCACGGCCGCCCGCGCGCGCGGAAAGTAGACGAGAGGCTCCAGAT
>CBDTZZ010000170.1:0-3269 GCA_965365035.1 uncultured bacterium
GCAGGAACGCAACCGGCTGATGGCCGCGATCAACAGCAGCGTCGACGCCGTTGTTGCGCTTGGTGAGGACGGCGTCGTGCGTTTCGCCAACGCCGCGGCGGAGACGCTCGTGGGCAAGGGCGAAGACCTGCTAGTGGGGCAGCCGCTCGCCTGGGCCGTTGCGGATGGCGACGTGATCGAAGCCGTGCGCCGGGCGCGGGAGGAGGGTGTGGCGAGCCGGCACCTGATCGAGCGCCCGAACCGGCAGGTCCTCGAGGCCTACGTGGCGCCGATCGCGGGCGGTGGTGAATGGACGCTCCTCGTCGTCTTTCACGACGTGACGGAGTCGAAACGGCTCGACGACGTACGCCGCGACTTCGTGGCCAACGTCTCGCACGAGCTGAGGACGCCGCTGTCCGCGGTGAAGTCTGTGATCGAGACGCTGCAGGGAGGCGCCGTCGAGGAGCCCGACGTGGCCCGCGATTTCCTCGCACGCGCCGAAACAGAAGTCGAGCGCCTCGTACAGCTGCTCGAGGAGTTGCTGGCGCTCTCACGCCTGGAGTCCGGCGACCTGCGCTTTACGGAACACCCGCTGGACATGCGCGACGTCGTGCGCTCTGTAGGCCAGCGTATGGCGCCGCACGCCCAACGAGCGGGTGTCGAGCTGCGAGTCGACGTTGACGGACGGATGCAGGGGGTGTCTGGCGATCCGGCGGCACTGGAGCGCGCGATCGTGAACCTGGTCGACAACGCGATCAAGTTCACGCCAGAAGGCGGCTCGGTGGATCTGTCCTCACGTGCTGACGATGGAAGCGTGACGATCGTGGTTACAGACACCGGCGCCGGCATTGATCCGCTCGATCTGCCGCGCGTCTTCGAGCGCTTCTTCAAGGCGGATCGCGCCCGGCAAGGTGGCGGCACGGGGCTCGGTCTGGCGATCGTCAAGCACACCGTCGAGGCGCACGGCGGCAGTATCGGCGTGGATAGTCAGCTCGGCGCTGGCTCCGTCTTTCGTCTCAAGCTGCCGCTGGTGGTGAGGGCTGAGGCGGGTTAGCTTCCGGCGGATCAGCCGCCCTGAGCCTGCGCCATCTCCTCGTTGGAGACCTCCCGCACACGCGTCGCGAAGCTCCACTGCTGGCGTCCCGGATCCTCGGCGACATAACGACGGTCGCCGTAGAACTGGTCGGCCGGCTCCTCGATGATCTTTGCGCCGGCTTCTTGCGCCCTGGTGAAGTGGGCATCGACGTCGTCGACGTAGACGTAGAGCTGGCCGTTGGGTGTGGCCGGTGCGTGGTAGTCCGGGCCCGGATTGCCGAGCATCAGGATGCCGTCGTCTCCGAAAGCCAGTTCGGCGTGGCTGAGCTTGCCGTCCGGCCCGGGCAGGCGGAACCGCTCGCTGAAGCCGAACGCCTTGATTAGCCAGTCGCAGGCGGCGCCAACGTCCTCGTAGTAGAGGTAGGGCGTGATTCTCGGAAAATCATCGGGCTTTGGCTTGACCATAGGGTGCCTCCATATTTCTCGTCAGAAGCGGGCTCGATTGTAGCAGGGCAACCAAATCATGCGAAGGCCGAAATGACTCTGCTGTCGCCTGCAACTTCGACGGCCTTAGAATATAGACAGAGTCGTGGGCGATTAGCTCAGTTGGTTAGAGCGTCTCGCTTACACCGAGAAGGTCGCTGGTTCGAGTCCAGCATCGCCCACCAGACTCGTCCCTTAACTCGGCACGGCGGAATTCTCTGCCTATGGATCGGCCCCGTCGTCCGGCATCTCGCTCAACTCGCTGCCACCGCCGGGGTCGGTCCACGATTCCTTGGCCGCGGTAAAGAACGGCCGGAAGTACGGCACATCTCGCACCAGGATCGCCAGCGCCAGCACGCAGTAAAGGATGCCGAAGCCCACGCGGATCGCGCCGTCGGTGAGAACCAGCTGCGTCGAGAAGAGGCCCGCTAATAGGATCGCCTCCCAGCGGCCCATGCTCAGGCTTACCAGGATCGCCACAGCGAACAGCGATTGTGAGGCAGTGAGAAAGAGCTCCTCCGACTGACGTGAGTCGAACTCCAGAGGTGCGATCGTGCCGCCGGAGATGCTGAAAGCAAGCGGCAGGCTGCCGAGGAGAAGCGTCCACTGGTTGACCTTCGAGGCGATGAGGATCGTCATGCCGGCGCCGTAGCGCCCTCGTAAGGCGAGCATCGCCGCAAGGATGAACTCGGGTGACTCCGAGGCCAGCGGCGCCACCCACTGCACGAGGATAAACTCGTCGATGCCCGCATTCTTGCCGGTCTCCACCAGACCGTCGGCAAAGGGCTCGGCGGCAGAGAAGATTACGGCTGCGGCGAAAGCGAAGATGACCATTATGGCCGTGCGCCGCTGCGGGCGGGTCAGGGCGCCGATCGCTGCCGACGGACCGACGAACTCGCGGTCGTGTGAGGGCGGAGAGCGGGAGGCGATGAAGAGGTAGGCGCCGAAGAGGCTGAACATGACCGCGGTGTCGATGAGGCTGAGCTGGCCGCGGAGCGGGATGGAGAAGCTGTAGATGGTGGCGGCGCCGAGGAAGAGGATGCCGATGGCGTTGCTCCTCTGTATCGGCATCGGTGACGTCTTCGTGCGCAGATAGAAGATGAGGAAGATGAGAGGCCAGGCGAGGCCAACGAGAAGCCGGTTGCCGCCCGTCATGTTGGCGATCGCCAGCTGGCTCGGGTGCGGGTCCTCGCAGCCTACCGGCAGGGTCCCCGCGAGGTTGATGCACTCTTCCACATGAGGCGCACGGATCGCGAAGACGAGGTCGACGGCGTACTCGGGGAGCACGGCGATCAGCGCCAGCAAAACCAGCGCCAGCCCCGCCGACATTTCGGTTTCCGCGACCTCCGAGGCCCACGTCAGCAGTGTGGCGGCGGCGAAGATGGCGATGCCGAAGATGAGGGCTTCGAAGTGGACGGGAATGTCCAGGTGGAAGGCGCCACTGATCTCGCCCATGCGCAGGATCGGCGCAGGCAGCGCGGCCATGACAGCCGCGGCGATAAAAAGCCACCCGCGGGCTTGGCTCCCGCCGGCCTTGCCACCGGGTGCCACAGGCGAGACTTCGTCATCACGGTCGGGCTGTCGTTCGCCTGCGGCCATACGTGGGCAGTATATCCGGCCCGAAGGCTAGCCGCGCTCGTTGACACCCTGAAGTGGCGGATTATACAGTGATCTGCGCCGGTACCCGCGCCGAGAGGCTCTTAGAGGGCCGGACGCTCCGCTAGGAAGAGAGGTACGACGTGACCGAGGCCAACGGAAGCTCCAGCAAGGAC
>CBDTZZ010000171.1:0-3268 GCA_965365035.1 uncultured bacterium
TTCATGATCTCTATCCGTGCTTCGCCAAACGTTCCATGGCTTTCGATTATACTTCAGAACCCCCACCATGAAGCCCCAACATTAGGTGAATTTTCGGTTGTCACGAGCCGACCGCAACGAGCGTGCGCCTACGAAGGAAATGAGAGCGCGGGAAAGAGAACCACACGGAGCGGCCCGTGCAGGTGGTCACCTAGGTCGTGGCTGGGGGCGGCGCGGTCGCCGGGTCGCTGTCGGCCGCTTGTGCTGGATAGCGTCCGGTACGTTCGAGTACGGCGAGGAAGGCGTCGACGACGGGTGGGTCGAACTGGGTGCCGCTGAAGCGCTTAAGCTCTGCGATCGCGTCGGCCACGGGCATCGCCTTGCGGTAGGGACGGTCCTCGGTCATGGCGTCGAAGGCGTCGGCGACGAGAAGGATGCGAGCGCCCATGGGGATGTCATCACCGCTGAGGCCGTCTGGGTATCCGGCGCCGTCGAAGCGCTCGTGGTGGTGAAGGATGACGGGCACCGCGTCAGCCGCGGTCGGCACGTTGGAGAGCGTGTTGGCTCCGTCGGAGGGATGACGCCTCATCCTCTTCATTTCAGTCGCATTCAGGGGCCCGGGCTTGAGCAGGATCTCGTCGGGGACGACGATCTTGCCGATGTCGTGAAGGAGAGAAGCGACCCGCAGGACCGAGATCTCGGTGTCAGCGAGGCCCAGCTCGGCGGCCAGTTCCCCCGTGTACCAGGAACAGCGCTCTGCGTGGTCCTTCGTCTGCGGGTCCTTGGCGCGGAGGGCGCTGGTCAGGGAAGCAACGACATCGGCGTGTTGGCGCCCCGTGTCGTCGCTACGTGGGGCGATGCCATCGAGATGCTCATCGAGTGAGCTGCCCCAGACGTTGACGCGATTCTTGCCGGTGGCCTTGGCGTTGTACATCGCCATGTCAGAACGGTAGACGATCTCTTTTGCCGTGGCGCCGGACTCCGGGAAGATGGCGACGCCGACGCTGGCGGTGACGCCTGGACCGTCGTCAACCGGCATGTTCTCTATGGCGACTCTGACGCGTGTGGCGCACTCGGTGGCCATTGCACGATCGGCTCCGGGGACAAGGATGGCCAGCTCGTCGCCGCCGTAGCGGTAGCAGTTCTGCTTTTCGGCGACCTCCGCCAGCACCTTCGCTACGTTGCGCAGCAGTTCATCGCCGGCCTGGTGACCCCGAGAGTCGTTGACCTCCTTGAAGCTGTCGAGGTCCAGGAGGATAAGGCCAAGGGAGGATCCAGATTGGCGCGCAGTTTCAACGTGCCATTGCAGTTGCTTGTGAAAGGCGCGGTGGTTGCCGAGGTCTGTGAGAGGGTCCGTGGCGGCCTGGCTGCGGGCGTCAGTAAGCTGACGGTGCCTGTGCCGGAGTTCCTCGTTGGCGTGGCGTAATTTCTCAGTCTTTTGCTCGACGGCATCCATCATGTCGTTGAGGACGACGCCAAGATGGGCGAGTTCGCCCGGCCCGGACGTCGGCGCCCTGGCTGACAGATCGCCGTCTGAGGCGCGCCGGGCGGTGCCCTCAAGGGCGGCGAGCGGCTTTAGGATGGAGCGCGCAAGCAGGTATCCACCAACGACCAGCAGCGCGACGCCGATTGCCCCTGAGGCGACCACGAGCAGTACAGTGAGCCGCCCAGTCGCGTTGGCCCGTTCGCTGAGAGAATGGACTTCCGCCAGTTCTTTGCTAGCAAGGGCCTCGAGCTGAATCCGGTACTCCCGGAACAAGGGGACTATCTGTTCGACCAAGGCCTCAGCTTCGGCGACGTTGCCGGACAGCCTCAGCTGGGTTACGCGCGCGGCATCCTGTACCAGGAGCGTGCCGTATGCATAAACCGCGTCGAGCCCGGCGACGTTTCCGTTAGCAAGAGCCGCGTTCATGCTCGCCTGAGCAGCGTCCGCGTGCTCCTGGATCTCCGCAACGTATATCTCGTCGCCTGAGATGACGTAGCGCTGCAGAAGAAGGCCCGATATCGCCGCGTTTGCTTCGGCGGTCTGAAGCTCCGACGCCGTGCGCGTGTGAGTTTCAAGGACGGCAAGGTCCGACTGGTGCGCGCGAGCCTGATAGGCCGCCCCGGCGACGACTCCGATGAGAAGGAGCGTGACGAGACCGAAGCCGATGATGATGCGGCCTTTGACAGTGCTTAAGGGCGTATTCGCCAGGAGGCGATCGCGGAAGCCGAATCGCCCGCTTGCCTCATGCAGTTCGCCGGAGCGCGCGCCTAACATCGTTCTAAGGTCCTCTTCCGTGTTTGTCTGTTCTCAACGGGTTGTGTCGTCTAGTCGCGGCTCACGCGAGCCGCGACTAGACGACGTGACTTAGCTGGTTGAAGGTGCGCCGACAGTGCTGCGGCGGCGCAAGTTGCCGATGACGATGACGACGGCGGCCAGAACGATGATTGCGGCCAATACGCCGGCGATGAGCGCCAGCCACGAGGCCATCGTGTTCGCATCTTCGGCGCTGCTCGTCGCAATAACGGCGGCGGCGCGCTCTGAGTTCGCGACTTCCTCTAGCCCGGCAAGCAACGCGTTGAAGCTCGGGGAGAGTTCCTCGAGCGCCGCGCCGGCTGCCTCTACTTCGCCGACCTGTCGCAAGGCGATGACCCCTGCCAGCGCCTCGACTGCAGATGATCCCTGAGCGAGGAAGTTGCCTTCGTCAGCACCTGCTTCGGCGATGGCGGCAGACAGCTTCTGCACGGCGGTGGCCGTGACGGCCTGGATCTCGGGAATCAGCGACTCGTCGCCGGAGACGACGTACTCGTTGAGAAGAGCGCCAGAGGCCGTGCCGTCATCCAGCGCTCCCCCAATAAGGGATGCGGTGAGAAGACTTGATTGCGCTTCGTCTATCTTCGACTGGCTTGTGCTCTCCTGCCACATTGAGGCGGCGAAGAGAGCGACCACGACGCAGACGCCGATGACGGCTGCGATGGCCAGAAACTTGTTCGACTTCGGGTTGTCGTTGTTAGCCATGTTTTGCCTCCTGGGCGAACCGCGATTTCGCCGTCTCCGGCGTGAGGTTCGGCCCTACTGCCATTACTAGATGTGGATTCAACGGCTTCGTTGCATCGGAAGGGGGTTGCTGAACCAGCTCACGTGCCTTCGCGGGGCCTGAGGGCGGCTGTGGGGCGCAGCGTAGGCTCAGGCGCTGAGACGACGGGCCAGAGCTGCGCGCCAGTCGGCGGCGATCTCCGGGTTGACAGCATTGTCGTTGACGTCGCCGGCGAGGCTGGCAAGGAGGTTGCTGGCGGCGAGGCGAGC
>CBDTZZ010000172.1:0-3203 GCA_965365035.1 uncultured bacterium
GGTGAAAGGTGTCAGCCGAGTGCACCTCCGGCGCGCCTGGTTTCAGCGCCTCGATGGGGTCGGTCACCGGCTCGAGGACCTCGTCCTCCACCTGCACACCGGCTGCGGCCTGCCGCGCGTGAAACTGGGTATCGGCGACCACCATGGCGAGAAAGTCAGCCACACAGCAGGTCACTTCCCCTTCGGCAACGAACACGGGCAGGTCGGGGCTGTTCAGGCCGGTGGCGCGGGATCCAGGCACGTCTGCCGCGGTGAACACCCGCACGACCCCCGGCATCGCCTTCGCTGCGTCTGTGTGAATCTTCAACACCCTGGCGCGCGGGTGCTCGGTGAGCACCATCGCGCCATGCAGCATCCCCGGCACGCGCATGTCATCGACGAACGGCTTGTCGCCCAGCGTCTGCTCCAGCCCGCCCTGGCGCGCGACTGAGTAACCAACACCGCTCTCCGACCCGTCGCTCTTGGCAAAGGCCGGGTCGCGGCTCAAGCCGAACTCTTCACCGAAGAAAAGGTGGCGGCGCGGCTCTTCCGGCAGGCGCCCGCCGCTGCCGGCCGCCTCTCCGGCCGTTTGAATCGCATCGATGATGCGTCCGTAGCCGGTGCAGCGGCACAGATGGCCGTCGAGGGCCTTGGCGATCGTACCGCGGTCGCCGCTTTTACCATGCTCGATCAGAGACGCAGCCCGAACGACGATCCCTGGAATACAGAAACCGCACTGCACCCCGCCTTCGAGGACGAACGCTTCCCCGATGATGCGGCGCGTCTCTTCCGGCACGCCTTCGAGCGTGACAATGTCGTGCCCCTCCATCTGTTCCGGCTTCCGCAGGCACGACAGCGCCGGCCGGCCGTCGATCTTCACGAGGCAGCAGCCGCAGGCCCCCTCGGGAGCGCATCCGTTCTTGGCGCTGACAACGCCGCACTCCTCGCGCAGCACCTCGAGCAGGTGCATGCCGGGTTCGTACGAGGCCTCCGTGGCTGTTCCGTTGAGTGTGAACTGAACTGTGGGCATGCGGGGTGACCCTGTCGATCGTAGCGTGCCGACTGAGGCAGCGCAATGTGCGACGGCCGTTCCGGCTCGACGCATCCGCCGCCACCCTTGATGCTGCGGGCCGACGGGAGGTAACATCGTGAGTTCGTCAATTCTCTTCGGAGGCCACATGCAAGAACCCTGGAAAACCGACAAGTGGTTCATCAGCCCCTGGAACTATCTGCCAGAGGTGACGAAGCACGACAACTTCCCCAAGAACCTCAAGATCCACGACGTCACCTTGCGCGACGGCGAGCAGCAGACCGCCGTCGTCTTCCGCCGCGAGGAGAAGGTGGCGATCGCCAAGAAGCTCGACGCGCTCGGCGTCCCCCGTATCGAGGCCGGCATGCCTGCCGTCTCGGCGCCGGACAAGGCCGCTATTTCGGACATCGCCGCGCTGGGGCTGAAAGCCGACATCTACGGCTTCTCACGCTGTATCCCGACCGAAGTGAAAGTGATCAAGGATTGCGGCTGCAAGGGCATCGTCATCGAGATCCCAGCCAGCGATCACATGATCCAGAACGGCTACGGCTGGAAGATCGAGCGGGCGATGAAAGCCTCGATCGAGACCACGATCGCCGCCAAGGAAGCGGGCCTCTACACGGTCTTCTTCACCATCGACGCGACCCGCACGGAGCTCAACCGCTTCCTCGACATCGTCGAACAGGTGGCCACGGAAGGCCACATGGATGCGCTGACGATCGCCGACACGATGGGCGGAACCACGCCGGCCGCGGTCAGCCACGTCGTCAAGAAGGTGATCGACCGGCTCAAGAAGCCGGTGGAGATCCACTGCCACCAGGACTTCGGCCTCGGCGTCGCCAACACGATCGCCGCGCTGGCCGCAGGCGCCTCGGTCGCCCACACGACCGTCACGGGGCTCGGCGAGCGCGCCGGCAACGTGCCGATGGAAGATGTCGTCCTGTCGCTGCTGTGCCTGCACGGCAAGGATCTCGGGATCAAGACGGAGCAGTTCGTCGAGGTCTCGAAGTTCGTGATGGATCTCGCCAAGGTCTCGCAGCCGCCAAACCGGCCCATCGTCGGCGACAAGCTCTACGAGATCGAGTCGGGCATCATCGCGGGCTGGTTCCGCCTGGCCCGCAAGGATCACCCGCTCGAGTACATCCCGTTCTCGCCGGAGCTGGTCGGCCAGACGCCGGTCAACATCGTGCTCGGCAAGAACAGCGGACCGCCCTCCATCGAAGAATGGTGCGAAAAGCTGGGTATCACCGCCAGCGATGACGAAAAAATGGCGATCCTGCAGGGCGTGAAGGCGAAGTCCTTCGAGAAGAAGGATCTACTGACGACGGACGAGTTCAAGACGATCGTCGACGGCGTGCTGCAGAAGGCGCCGGCGTAGAGAAAGAGAATGTAGGGGAGATACGCTTCAGGCTTTGGGGTAAGCCCAAGGCCTGGAGCCTACTTCGTCGCTTCCCCGCCCTCAACGATCACATTCTCGACGGTCCCTCCGCCGTTACGGCGAAAGGCGGCCGCGGCCTGGTATTCCGGCGACTGGAAACAGGCGACACCCTGCTCCAGTGTTGGAAACTCGATGACGATGAACCGGTGGAAATCCTCCGGCCCTTCCATGATCTGATAGCGCCCGCCGCGTGCCAGCACCTTGCCGTCGTAACGCGCAAGGATGCCTGGCACCTGGTCGGTGTATTTCTTGTACGCCACCGGATCGGTGACTTTCGCGCGCGCGACCCAATACGCCGGCATTCTGGTTCTCCCGCGGACCGTGCAGGCCCGCACTGCGTCACCTAGACCTACCGCACTTCGAAGAGGATATCGTGCCTCGCAGAGTGGCCGCCGATCGTCGTCGACGCGTCCACGCGGAGCACGTACATTCCCGGATCGAGATCCCTGAGGGGAAAACTCGTCGTGAACCCATGTGCCTGCCGACCCGCGCCGGCTTCCACCGTGCGACTGTCCTGAGACTGGGCAAGCGCCCGGCCGTCGTTCGCGTCCTGCACCGTCGACGTGTAGTTGATAACGTGGGGCGCCCGGCTCGAGTCGTCGTACACCTCGGCGAACCAGGTAAGGGTCTCGGAGGCGCTGAACGTGCGCCTCACCACGGGCGGCGTGGGCAGCAGACCGGTCCAGTCAGCGTTCTGATTGGCGGTCACGAACGATTCGGCCTCGGACGA
The DNA here is from genome assembly GCA_965365035.1 of uncultured bacterium. Classification (GTDB taxonomy): domain Bacteria; phylum Chloroflexota; class Dehalococcoidia; order SM23-28-2; family RBG-16-64-32; genus CF-162. The sequence goes on from CBDTZZ010000172.1 coordinate 3,178, forward strand.
GGTGAGGAGCACCCCGCTCAGCGCGA
>CBDTZZ010000173.1:0-3179 GCA_965365035.1 uncultured bacterium
AAGCGCTCTGCCAGCGCCTCGGTCTCAGAAGCCACTTCCGCCGCTACCTCTTTGTCGGACTCGGACTCGGCCAGCTCTAGGAGATCGGCCAGCTCGGTCGTCTTCGTCTCAACGCCGCGCCAGGTCTCCACCTCTTCGCGGGCGTCGGCCAAACGCCGCATCGTCGCTTGCGCGGCTCTCTGATCGTCCCAGAAGCCCGGCTCAGCGGACTGCTTTTCCAGTTTCGCTATCTCTGCTTCGCGAGTGGGGACGTCAAAGACGGCGGAGGACGTGTTCGATGCGCTGCTTCAGCTCGCTCAGGGTCTCGTTGGTCTCTTGCATCAGATGGCCTCCGCCACCTCGATTATACGAACGCAACGGCATACGGGCGACCACACGGCATTCAGCCCCGTTCCGCTCATCCTGAGGCTCTCGAAGGACGAGCGGAGCAACCACATCACGACTCCCGCCGCTTCGAAAGCGCGTCCGCCTTCCGGATCGGCTCCGGCAGGCGAAACCTGGGCGCCAATCGCAGCGCCCACCGCACCGCGGCCTCCAGACCGATCTTGTGCCCGACCGAGACATAGATCGGCTTCACGTCGTCCCGTGTCCGCAGCACCGTTCCGATCACTTCGCCGCCCAGTCGCAACTCCACCTTCGAGCCCCGTTTCGATCCCGGCTCAGAGTGCTCACCGCACAGCCGGCTCTTCCCGCAGCCGATCGTCGGCAGGTCCGCCATCAGCCCCAGGTGCGAGGCGATGCCGAAGCGCCGTGGGTGGGCGTATCCATGACCGTCGATCAGCAGCAGGTCCGGTGCGCCTGCCAGCCGCTCCAACGCCTGCGTCAGGAGCGGTGCCTCGCGGAACGAGAGGAGCCCAGGCACATAAGGAAAGCCAACGTCGCCTTCCACTACTTGCTCCTCGATCACATCCAGCTCCGGGTAGCGCATCAGCACGACGGCCGCCCGCCCCCTCGTTGGCTGCCGCGGCCAGCGCCGGTCGACGAACGCCAGGTCAGCCGCGGCGACCAGCCGTACCTCACCGGGATCGCCCTTTCGGACGACGCGCGGCGCCAACTTCTTCTGTAGCGCGATCGCCTCCACCGGCGTCAGGTCCCACTCATGCAACCGCTTCAGACGCATGGCGGCAGTATACGGCTCCGGCGCGCCGACCAGGCGGCCTCCTGACGCTATACTGGCGCCAGCACATTCCGGGAGGCCGATGATGACCTACAGCACGATCCTCTACTCCGCAGAAGGCGGCGTCGCCCGCATCACGCTCAATCGCCCCGATCGGCTGAACGCGATCACGGCCGACCTCACACGCGAGCTACGCGAGGCCGTTCTCGCCGCCAACGAGGACCAGGCGGTGCGCGTCATCGTTCTCGCTGGCGCCGGGCGCGCCTTCTGCGCCGGCTACGATCTCGACTGGGGCACGAAAGCCGAGGACGCGACGCAGCGCTCGATGTCAGGCGGCTGGGACCCGGTGCGTGACTACCTCGGCATGTCTCGCAACGTCCGCGCGTTCATGTCGCTCTGGGAGAGCCCGAAGCCGACGATCGCCCAACTGCACGGCTGGTGCGTCGGTGGCGGTACCGACATGGCGCTCTGCTGCGACCTCATCTATGTCGCCGAGGACGTCCGCATCGGTTACCCCCCGGCCCGCGTCTGGGGCGAACCAACGACGGTCATGTGGGTCTACCGCCTGGGCCTCGAGACCGCGAAGCGTCTGATGCTCACCGGCCAACCCCTTACCGGCGTTGAGGCTGTCCACTACGGGCTGGCGTCCGCCGCGCTGCCCGAGGCCGACCTGCCCGCGGCGGTCGACGAGCTGGCCGCGCGCCTAGCCACGATCCCCTCGAGCCAGCTGGCGATGAGCAAGCTCCTCGTCAACCAGGCCTACGAGAACATGGGTCTGCGCACGACGCAGATGATCGGCACGATGATGGACGGCATCGCCCGTCACACGCCCGACGGCATCGACTGGCGCGACATGGCGATGAAGGAAGGCTTCCGCGAAGCCGTCCGCCGCCGCGATGCCCCCTGGGCCGACTACGGCGAAGCAAAGTAGCGGCGCCTGCTGCGCCTATTGCGCCTCGCCAACCTCAACAACCAGCGTGGGCACCAGCTCCCCGTCGAACTCGCCGATCCGCTCCGGCCCCAGCGTGCGTACCTCGGCCAGCACAAGGTTGAGATCGGCCAGCAGGCGATCGACGTCCAGGCCCAGCGTCCGCGGCCGGTAGGCCTCCAGCAGCCGCGGCACGTCGCCCAGCACCTTTATCGCGCCGCCGTGGTTGCCGCGCAGCACGTGGTGCATGCCGGCCGCCGCCTTGATCACGCCCTGGTAGAAGTCGGCTAGATCAGCCCGTGCGTCTCCCCCGATCGCCTTACCGCCGCACTCCAGCCAAATATCCTCCAGCGTCTCGTGGCAGTCGTAGAAGCGCCACGAATTGAACTCGCGCACGCCCTTGGCGAACTCCGCCGCGTGGTCCAACTGCTGCTCCGTCACGCCATCAGCCTAGCATCCGCGGGGACGCCGCTTTCCGGTATACTGCCCGCAGAACGAACGGCGGCGCGTCGCCGCCCTCAGAAGGAGGCCCCAATGCCAGACGTACTCTACGAGGTGAAAGAAGGCGGCGTCGCCTGGATCACCCTCAACCGTCCCGATAGCCTCAACGCCATGGGCGGCCATCTCATGCCGCTTCTCGCCCGGCACCTCGCCGACTCTGCCGTCGACGACGACGTGCGCTGCATCGTCCTCACCGGCGCCGGTCGCGCCTTCTGCGCTGGCGGCGACGTCAAAGATATGGCAAAGGGAGGCATGGGCATCGCCGGAGACGGCAAGAAGAAGTCGATGGCCGGCTTCATCGCCGACCGCGTCCACGGCCTCCGCCAGTCCCAGCGCGAGACCAGTTACGCCCTGCACATGATGCCCAAGCCCACGATCGCCGCCATCAACGGCCACGCCGTCGGCGCCGGCCTCAGCCTCGCCCTCGCCTGCGACATCCGCATCGCCTCCGAGAACGCCAAGATGGGCACCGTCTTCCGCAACGTCGGCTTCAGCGGCGACTTCGGCGGCTCATGGTTCCTCCCTCGGCTCATCGGCATCGAGCAGGCACGCCGCCTCTACTTCACCGGCGAAGTCCTCGACGCCAACCGCGCCAAGAGCCTCGGTCTCGTCTCCCAGATCGTCCCCCACGAC
>CBDTZZ010000174.1:0-3130 GCA_965365035.1 uncultured bacterium
GGTGTCCGCCGAACTCCGTCGCCCAGTACCAGCCGAAGCTTGAGTTCGCGTCGAACGCCCGCCCGATGCCGATGACTGTGAAATTCCCACTCAGCATGTTGGCGTTGTGCCCGGGCGATGCCACCCACATCTCGAAAGATGCCTGCGCACCTGCCGTGCCAGCGACGAGGTTTTCTCCTCGCCAGGTATTGTAGCCGTAGCCCATCTGGTCCATGCGCACGAACGGGTCACGGCCCAGCGAGTCTGTGTGGCTGAAGTAGTTGTTGGTCGCCATGTCGTTGGCCATCCAGGCCGCGACGCCGTTTAGCGCCGGATCGAGGGTCAGTGCACCCAGGCCCTGCGTCGAGCGATAATTGTTGATGATGCCAAGAAACGACTGCTCCTCAGAATCGAGCGCGTTCGCCGTTCGTGTGTCGACTGCGACCAGTGCGGCGACGGCCAGCGCTGCCAGGAGCGGTATCAGGACGAAAAAGCGAGTAATACTGAACCATTGGTGCGTCAATATGCCCCCTTGGGATCGTCTATCGCCCTTCAGCGGGACCGCGAGCTTGCTCAGCGCGTGTGGGTCCGTGCGCCGGTCACTAACGTTCGTCATTCAGAGGGCAAGATGACCCCTACGCCGGAATCGTTACGAATGGACGCGCTAGCCACCGTTTTGAAAGAGTTAAGGCTCCGTTTGTCACCGTCTAAGGCCACCTCCCTAGCCCGCTACGCCGGGATGATCCGTGCCGAGCGCGATCGCTCTGCGCTGGTCTCCCGCGGCAGCATGGAGGCGATCGAGCGGCGGCACTTTGCGGAGTCGCTGGCGCTGCTCGGGGCGCTGGAGGAGCGGGAGCTGCTCCTCTCGCCGGCGCTCGACATCGGTAGCGGCGCCGGACTTCCGGGACTGCCGATCAAAATCGCCCGGCCCGACCTGCGCCTGACTCTGCTGGAGTCAAACGAGAAGAAGGCGGAGTTCATGGAACGGGTGATCGCCGAGCTGTCTCTGGACGGCGCGAGCGTCCTCAGCGCGCGTGCCGAGGAGGCCGGTCGGCTACCGGAGCACCGTGCCGCCTACGCGCTGGTGCTGGCGCGCGCGGTGGCGCCGCTGCCGGTGCTGGCGTAGTTGGCTCTGCCGTTCCTGGCGATCGGCGGAGCGCTGGCCGCGCCGAAGGGAAGTGCTGCGCCGAGGGAGGTCCGCGAGGCGCAGGCGGCGCTGGAGGAGCTGGGCGGTGAGGTCGAGGATACGGTGCGCCTGGAGACGCCTTCGCAGGGACTAGCGCCGACGCTACTGATCGTGCGCAAGACGGGCGAAACGCCGGAGCGCTACCCGCGGCGGCCCGGTATTCCGCGCAAACGTCCGCTATAGCGGCCTACAGGGGATTCAGGCGTTCGTCGGTGATACAATGTCCGCAATCTACGGCTATGACGCGACTTACCCGGCGCTCCCCGACCGGAACTGATGGCGCACGGACGATGGGCTGGCTTGGCCGCATCGCTCGACTCGACTTCACCGTCTTCGATGATCTGCGCTCTGATCGCTCGGCGACCCCAATCGCCGTCTTAGTCGTCCTCGCCGCCAGCGTGGTTGCCGGCATCGGCACGCTGATTTGGGCGCTGCAGCACGACGAGTTTGGTGGCATCGACATGATGGAAGTGCTGCTCAAGGCCGTCATCATTGGCAGCGTCGTGCAAACGGCGGTCTGGTTCGCCTGGGTCTACATCACCTACATGCTGGCGGCGCGCGTCTTCGGCTCTGCGGCTAACATCGGCGAGCTGACACGAGTGATGGGGTTCGCCTTCGCCCCCGTAGCGCTGAGCGTGCTAATCGCGATCGCGCCGCTGGCGGTGCCGTTCGGCTTGCTGGCGTTCGGTCTAACGCTGATGCTGACGACTGCGGCAGTAGAGCGGGCAGCGGAGATCGAACCTCGGCAGGCGATGCTGTCAACTCTGGGCGGGTTCGCCGTTTTCCTGATGTTCATGGGCGCCTTCGCCAACGTGATGGAAGTCGCCACATTTGGCGGCCTGGCGCCGGGCATCCTCTTCTTCTCACTCGACCTCTAGACTCACCCGGCCTCTAGGCTATGGGCGCGGCGCTGCGATAAGCTGGCCCCGTTCAGCCAGAATCAGGCTGACGAAGGAGAGGAGATTCGTTCCATGAAGGTCGGACTGCAGATCCCGTACTTTACCTGGTCCGGAGGCGCCGCTGAGATGGGTGGAAAGCTGGCGGACATCGCGCGGACGGCCGATGACGCCGGCTTCGACTCCGCCTGGGTGATGGACCACTACTTCCAGATCCCGATGGTGGGACCCGCCGAAGCCGACATGCTTGAGGCGTACACAACCCTGGGCTACCTTGCCGGACAAACGAAGCGGCTGTCGCTGGGCGTGATGGTCACCGGCGTCACCTACCGTCATCCCGGTGTCCTGATCAAGCAGGTGACGACGCTCGATGTGCTTTCAGGCGGCCGGGCATGGCTGGGCATCGGCGCAGCCTGGTTCGACCGCGAACACGAGGGACTGGGCGTGCCGTACCCATCGCTCAAGGAGCGCTTCGAGCGCCTGGAGGAGACTCTGCAGATCGCCCACCAGATGTGGAACCCGGACGAAAACGGGCCGTTCGAGGGCAAGCACTACCAGCTCAAGGAGACTCTGAACGTCCCGGCCTCCCTCTCGCAGCCGCACCCGCGCCTCCTCATCGGCGGCACAGGCGAGAGGAAGACGCTGCGCTTCGTGGCCAAGTACGCTGACGCCTGCAACATCATCGGCATGCAGGGTGAGGACTTCGTACGCCAGAAGCTCGAAGTCCTGCGCGGCCATTGCGAACGCGAGGGCCGCAACTACGACGACATCGAGAAGACAGTGCTATTTGTGATGAATCCGGGCCCGAACGGCGAGAACGCCGGCCAGCTCGTCGACCAGTTCGGGAAGCTGGGGGAGGCCGGCGCACAGACGGTCATCGGCGCAGTGGCGAGTGTCGAGAACCTGAAGCCGCTGGAGGCGATAGGCAAGGACGTCATCCCGCAGGTGGCGAGCCTCTGAGGGAACGGCGCAAGGCCGCGCGGGAAGGGTGCTGGCCGCTTAGGTAGTGGGCGCCGAGGCTTCCGCTTCGGCGGCTTCCCAGCGCTCCGCCCAGCCAGAGACGGCGCCG
>CBDTZZ010000175.1:0-3109 GCA_965365035.1 uncultured bacterium
AGGCGTAACACGTCGCCGCCATAAGAAGATAATCAAGTTGGCGAAGGGCCACCGCGGCCTAAGCCACAAGATATTCAAGCAGGCCAACGAGTCTGTTATGCACGCCCTGCGCTACTCCTACCAGCACCGGCGCGACCGCAAGGGCGACTTCCGGCGGCTATGGATCCAGCGCATCAACGCCGCCTCCCGCCAGCACGGCCTTACCTACTCGAAGCTGATCCACGGCCTGGCCACGGCCGGCGTCGAAGTAGATCGCAAGGTCCTTGCCGATCTGGCCGTACGCGACGAAGCGGCCTTCGCTGCCCTCGCCGAAAAGGCGAAGACGGCCGTCGCGACACCTGCCTAGCCAGGCCTAGGCGCGCAGTTCCGCGTCCAGCTCGCGCTTCAAGCGCTCAACGATCCGCCTGCGCTCTTTAGCCACGTCAGCATCGCTCAGCGTCTTCCCCTCGGCCTGGTACGAGATCGCGAAGGCCAGCGACTTCTTGCCAGCCGCTATCGGGTCGCCACTGTAGACGTCAAAGACTGACACGTTGACCACCAGCTTCGACGCCCGGATCAGCTCCAGCGCGCGGCCGGCGGCAACGTCCTCGGCAACTACGATCGCCAGGTCCTCCTCGACAGCCGGGTAAGGCGACACCGGCTGAAAGTGGACGATCCCGCCGACGTGCGGCAGGAGAGCGTCGAGATCGATTTCAAACATCGCGACCTCGCGGCCGATATCGAAGCGTTCGACGACCTGAGGATGAACCTCGCCGATGAGACCGACGCGGTCACCGCCGACGAAAACCTCGGCAGTGCGGCCGGGAAGGTACGCGGTGGCCGTCGCCTCGCGATAGTCCGCGGTCATACGCAGCGCCGCGAAGACGTGGTCTAGCCGCGACTTGGCAGCGTAGAAGCCGGCCGGTTCGCCCGTCGGGCGGCCCCAGCGGTCGGCCTCGCGGCCTGAGACGACGCCAAACGCCATCTCGACCTCGTTGGGCAGGTCGTCCTCGCGCGGCAGGTAGACACGCGCCGTCTCGAAGAGGCTGATCAGCGATTGATCGCCACGCAGGTTCGATGCCAGCGTGTCGAGCAGCGCGTGGCGAAGTGTGGTGCGCGCATACTCCCATTGCCGGCTCAGCGGATTGGCGACGCGCAGAGGGGGCGTAACCGCCAACTCCTCCTTCGGCAGCACCTTCCGCAGCGACTCAAGGTCCGTCAGCGAATACGTGATGATCTCCTGCATCCCAGCGTCAGCCAGCGCATCGCGCACTCTTTCGCGAAGATCGCGGCGGGGCTGCGGCACGAGTTCCGGGATCTGGCCGCGGAGCTGGCTCGTCGGCAGCTGATCGTAGCCTTCGATGCGCGCGATCTCCTCGATCACATCGTCGGCGATGCTAACGTCAGTGCGCCAGTAAGGCACGCGCACGACGAAGCGGTCCGGCGGCATCCAGCGCGCACCGAAGCCGAGGGCTGTCAGTATCTCGCGGATGCGCTTCGTGGACAGCTCGATGCCCAGCACGCGGACGATGCGCTCCATCGTCACGGTCACGCGTGCATCCTTCGTCTTCCCGGGGTGCTCGTCGATCACGCCCTTCGCCGCCTTGCCGCCCGCGTGATCGACCATCAGGTTGATGGCCCGCGCGGCCGCGACCGGCGGCAAGTGCTGACTGAGACCCTTCTCGAACCGCGTCGAGGCGTCTGTCCGCACCTTTAAAGCGTTGCTCGTGCGGCGGATGTTCGGACCGTTGAAGTTGGCCGCCTCCAGCAGCACCGTTGTCGTGTCCTCGGTGACTTCGCTGTCGAAGCCGCCCATCACCCCCGCGACGGCAACCGAACGATCGGCGTCTGCGATCAGCAGCATCTCGTTCGTGAACGTGTGCTTGCTGCCGTCGATAAGCTCCATCTTCTCGCCAACCTCGGCGCGGCGGACGATGATGTGGTGTTTGGCCAGCCGGTCGTAGTCGAAAGCATGCAGCGGCTGGCCCATCTCCAGCATCACGTAGTTAGTTATGTCGACAATGTTGTTGATCGGGCGCAGGCCCGCCGCGGTCAGCCGCTCTTGCATCCAGTCCGGCGACGGGCCGATCTTCAGGCCCTCGATTAGGGCGCCGACGTATCGCGGGCAGAGGTCCGGGTCGGCGACGGTCACCTTCGCGCGCCCCTTTACAGCGGCGCCCTTCTCTTCGTACTGGATCGACGGGTCCCGTACCTTTTGCCCCGTCAGCGCCGCTACCTCTCGCGCGATTCCGATGATCGAAAAGAGGTCGGGCCGGTTGGGCGTCAGGTCTAAGTCGAACACGGTGTCGCCGAGCACTTCTGACAGCGGCGCACCGACAGTAGCCTCCGGCGAAAGTACAAGAATACCCTCGTGCGCCTCTCCCAGGCCCAGCTCTTTCTCCGAACAGACCATGCCCTGGGACTCGACGCCGCGTATCTTCGCCTTGCGCAGAACCATGGCGTCGCCACTGCGACCGTCGAGCAAGCGCGCGCCGACGGCGGCGTAGGCGATCTTCTGGCCGACGGCGATGTTCGGCGCGCCGCATACGACCTGGCGCTGCTCGCCGCCACCGATGTCGACGGTTGGTAGCGTCAGGCGGTCGGCGTTCGGGTGCTTGTCCAGCTTCACGACTTCGCCGACAACGATGTTCTCCCAGTCGCCCGCGGTAATAATCTCGCCGACCTCGACGCCGGCCGTCGTCAGACGACGCGCCAGCTCCTCCGGTTCGAGGACGAGGTCAACGTATTCGGACAACCACCGCAGTGGTACTCGCACAGGGCCTCCTCAGAACTGTCTCAGGAATCGCAGGTCGTTGCTATAAAAGTGGCGGATGTCGTCGACGCCATAGCGCAGCATCGCGATCCGCTCGACGCCCATCCCGAACGCGAAGCCGGTATAACGTTCCGGATCGTAGCCGGCGTTGGCCAGTATCTCCGGGTGCACCATGCCCGCGCCGAGGATCTCGATCCAACCGCTTTGATGGCACGTGCGGCAGCCGTCGCCGCGACAGATGAAGCAGTCGATTCGGCACTCCAGGCCGGGCTCGACAAACGGGAAGTAGTCGCAACGGAAGCCGACTTTGCGGTCCCGGCCGAACATCTGCCGAGCGAACTCAGCGAGCGTGCCCTT
>CBDTZZ010000176.1:0-3100 GCA_965365035.1 uncultured bacterium
AGCAGGGTGGCATACGCCCTGTAGTTGTCGCTGTAGGTTTCACTGCCAGCGGGATCCGCGCTGCTCAATGTGTCGCGAATGATGGCGGCGTATTGGCGTCCGATCTCGGGATCCATCCAGAGGTGCGGGTCTGCGCCGCCCTGTCCGGAAAGTGTGGCCACGCCGGCGCCTATCGCCGCTTCGGAGAGCTCGACGAGGACGGCGTCGGAGGAGATGTTGGCGTCAATTGCGCGCAGGATCGACGGTTCGAGGCCCAGGCCGTTGGCGAAGATGACGTCGGCCTCTGCGATCTTTCGCGTGTCGCCGGGCGAGGGCTCGAACGTGTGCGGGTCCGCGCCGGGCGGCAGAAGCGAGTCGATGGCGGCGCGGTCGCCGGCGATGTTCGAAACAATATCGGCGAAGAGCGGCAAGGTCGTTGCGACACTCAGCTCGCTGGCGGCGTCATCGCTGTTATCGCTGTCGTCGCCGCAGGCGGCGGCCAACATGGCGGCTAAGACGACGACGAGACAGAGCGCGAGCACTCGCCTCGGAAGCGTCCGGGTCACGCCGGGACTGCTGCCTTCGCCCGGCAGGTGGCACAGCGGCCGTACAGCTCGAGCCAGTGGCCCTCGATCTCGTAGCCTGAGGAGTCCGCGACCTCACGAAGAGCCCCGGAGACGGCGCACTGGTCCAGATCCTGTACGGTGCCACAGCCGGTGCAGACGAGGTGATGATGGTGGCCACTGCGGGAGACGAGGTAGCGCGGGCTGCCATCGTCCATGAGGACGCGGCAGACGACGCCGAGGTCGCTGAGGAGGCGGATCGTCCGGAAGACAGTGGCGCGGCCAGCGCCGCGACAGCGCTTCGCCAGCTCGTCGGCGGCAAAGTGGTTCTTGCGGGCCAGAATGGCGGCGATGACGGCGCGACGCGAGGGCGTGACGCGATAGCCGCTAGCTTCGAGTTCGAGGGAGATTTGCTCCAGATCAGACATGATACTTAGTCTCAGTTGAGACATAGTATCAACTTCCCCGGAACGACGCAAGCGGCCGAAGAGAGGTGTGCTAGTTCTCGATCGGGAAGTGAGCGTAGTCGAGCCAGTGGTCCGGGCCGTTTGGCTCGGTGCCAAGCTCTTCCAGGCTGAGGCCGACGCCGGTCGGAGTCATTTTGAGCTCTGTCAGGTCCAGTGGTATCTGGCAGCCGCCGTCATCGGGCATGAAGGGGACAGCGGGCACGTTGACCGTGTCCTCGTTGAACCAGAACAGGTAGACCATGCCGTCGGGTGGATCTGCCAGGTTGTCGCAGATCACCCAGCCGACTTCACGGGAGGCGTCCGAGGTGTAGAAGACTGTCGAATCAGCTGCCGGATTCATCTCGACCTTTTGTGGGCTGGTCGAGACGATGGACAAGAGTATTCCTCCGGCGGTGTCAGCCGCGTCGTTGGCGTCGCGCACGCTGGCCTCGAGTTCCTGGGTTGTGCCGCGCATCTGCGATTCCATCCGGGTGTTTTCGGCCCTGAGATCGTTGACCTCCGCTTGCAGGATGCCCGCGAAGGCGAGCGCGGCGACACCGGCGACGCCCAGTCCGGCGGCGGCCGAAGCCCACGAGAGGCCGAGGCGCTGAAAGAGAGGCAACTGGGGTTCGGGGCGTTCTTGGCGTTCTTCGGTCTCCACCTCCGCTTCCCGGCGGGCGATGGACATGATGCGGTCTTCCAGTCCTTCCGGGACATCTACCATCGGCGCGGAAAATGCGACCAGGGCAGCCGTGCGCTGCGCCTTACCAAGCTCGTTCCAACAATCGACGCACTCCGCCACGTGAGATTCGATCAGCGCGGCCTCTTCCGGCGTGCCAGCGCCCAGGGCGTAGGCGTCGATGATGTCGCGGACTTCTGAGCAGTCCATCAGCTCTGCTCCAGGCGGAAGACTGGTGTCAGTGCTACGCGCAGCTTCTGCATACCCAACCTGATCCGCGTCTTCACGGTGCCGAGTGGCTGCTCCAGTATCTCGGCGATTTCCTGTTGCGTGTAGCCGCCGAAGTAGGCGAGTGTGATGGTCTTTCGCTGCTCCTCGGGGAGCTTGGCGAGCGCGACGAGGATGAGCCGCCGCTGGTCAGATTGTTCCGCAGTCAGCGCCGGGTCATCGGTTGGGGGCGCCGGCAACTCTCGCTCCGCTTCTTCCGGCGAGGCGGTCTCGTGGCGGTAGCGGCGGCTGCGCGACCGTACTTCGTCCACCGCGCGGTTGCGGGCAACAGAAGTGAGCCACGTGGTCAAGCGACCGCGGCTGGACGAGTAGCTGTCCGGCTTGCGCCAGAGTCTTAGAAAAACTTCTTGCACCATATCCTCAGCGAGGTGCGAGTCTCGCAATACCCGGTAGGTCGCCGAGTACACGAGCTTGCTATAGCGCGCGAACAGCGTTCTGAAGGCTGACAGGTCTCGTACTGTGAGACGCTGCATCAGCTCTTCGTCGCTCAGGTCGCCATAGAGCCCCTCGTCTTGAGTTACGTCATCGGTCACGTGGGCAGATTCCCCTTTCTTGCGCTTATTCTAAGACAACGAACCCCCACGCACACAGGCAGCGATGCGTACGTGCCTTAATGCCTCCTTAATGTTAGATTGCCTACGATGGCCGGGACTGCTGGAGGGGGCGGTCTCCAGAGGAGGTACCGTGAAACGTCTTGGGTTCCTGACCGCGGCTGCGATCTTCCTGATGCTGGGCGTGCTGCTAGCCGCTTGCACGGACGACGACGAGGGCGGCGACGCCTCCGGCACACCGTCCGGCACGTCGTCTCCGACCGCCACTAACACAACTCAGGTAACAGCTGATCCGGTCATCGAAAACGCCGTCGAACTCGTCGAACAATTGCGTCCTTCCGTCGTTCATCTCAGGACGCCGCAAGGAGTGGGCACGGGATTCATCATCGACGAGACCGGTTACATCGTGACGAACAACCACGTCATTAGCGTCGACAACGGCCAGCCGTCCAGTTCGATCGAGGTCACGCTTAGCGACGGCCGCACGTTTGACGCCGAGGTCATCGGCCGTGACGCACGGACTGACGTCGCGGTCCTAAAGATCGAGGCCGGCAGCCTGGCTCGCAGTGAGGTGGTGGCCCTCTCCCGGGACAT
>CBDTZZ010000177.1:0-3090 GCA_965365035.1 uncultured bacterium
ATGACGCGGGGGTGGCACTCGAAACCGCCCGCGGCCAGTACGGTCCCGGCCTGGTAGCCGGCGAGGAAGCGCCCGCCTACCGCGAGGAGGACGGCGTTCCCGATGATTCGCAAACGGAGACGTTCGCAGCGCTGCGACTGTTCGTCGACAGTTGGCGCTGGGCCGGCGTGCCGTTCTATCTGCGCTCCGGAAAGCGCCTGCCAAAGCGCAGCACCGAGATCGCCATCACCTTCAAGGCGGCGCCTCAGCTTCTGTTCCACGACTTCATCGACGAACCTCACCTTGAGCCCAACGTGCTCTCCATCCGCATCCAGCCTAACGAGGGGATCAGCCTCAAGTTCTTGACGAAGGTCCCCGGCTCACCCAGGCTGCGACCGGCCGCCATGGACTTTCTCTACGGCGCGTCGTTCGTTTCGCAATCACCCTCCGCCTACGAGACGCTCATCCTGGATGCGCTTCAGGGCGATGCCACGCTCTTCACCCGGTCCGATGAAGTCGAGGCCGCGTGGACGATCATGGAGCGTATCCTCAGCGGCTGGCACGCAATGCCGCCTCTGGAGTTCCCCAACTACGAGGCTGGCACCTGGGGCCCGGCTGCCGCAGACGAGTTGATACAGCGAGACGGCCGCAAGTGGCGCGAGCTCTAGCCCACAGCTGATCGCCGGGCGATCGGCCATGGCGCTCAGGACGCGACGAGAACTACCGCCGTCAGTTTGTGCGGGCGACCGGCGTCGAGTGATCGAAGGCCGGCGCCACCTCTGCCGCGAATCGCTTCATCGAGCGTCGCACCATCATCTCAGGCATCCCACCGAAGCCGAACGAGAGCATGATACTGCGCACTCCGGCGTCCTCGAACTCCTCGATCTTTTTCGCTACGTCATCCGGCGTGCCGTACAGCCCGAACGACGTCAGATCGTCGACCGTTGCGTCCGTCGACGGCAGCGCCGGCGACCGCCCGGCGGGTCGAAGCTCATGCACTTTCTCGTGCCGCCAAAGGGCATACGGACCGGCCATTCTTCGCGCCTCTTTCTGGGACTCCGCAATGTGTATCTTCAGCATGACCCAGGAGTCGCCGACGAGAACACCCGCGCCGTCCGGCGGTAGGCCCGCTTCGGAGGCACCGACTCGGTAGTCTGCGATTCCGTTCGCTACGTCCTCTGGAGTAAGAAAATCGTCGGCGAAGATCAACGGCAGCCCGCGCGAGGCCGCCCGCAGCACCGTCTCCGGCGACCCTGAGCTAGCCACGAGGATCTGCGGGTGCGGCGTCTGCAGCGGCCGCGGGGAGAGCGCCACGTCATTCAGGGTCCAGAACTCGCCTTTGTGGTCGAAACGCTCGTACCTCCAGGCCTTGAGCACGACATCCAGCGACTCCTCAAAGCGCTCACGCCTGTCCGCCAGATCTAGCCCGAAGCCGCTGAACTCCGTCGCAGAGTAGCCCTGACCCACGCCCAGAAGCAGGCGGCCGTGGCTGAGCACATCGACGAGCGTTGCCCGCTCAGCCACCTCTAACGGGTGGTGCAGCGGAAGCACACTGACGGCGATCCCGATGCGCACAGTCGATGTCACGGCGGCGACGTGCGAAGCGAAGCTAAGAGCGTCGTTGACGGCGCAGTAGGACGTGAAGTGGTGCTCTGCCAGCCAGACGGAATCGAAGCCGAGATCCTCTGCGAGCACGATCTGCCGCAGCTCGGCGGCGATCGCCTCTCCGGGGGAGAGGACATCGGTCGCCTCCGCGAGGTGAAATGTGCCGAATCTCATAGACGGTTCCTGTTAGCCTTACCGATGTTTCCTTAGGGTCTAGTCTAGGCGTGCGTACGTTGGAAACTGGTTCGATTCCCGTTGGAATGCCGTCAGAATGGCTCCACACCCCTTGCGCGCGTATCAACCGCCCCGTCACTGTTATGTTAAATGGCCAATTTCGCCTATCAGTCCTTCACGACGCTCGGCTACGTCAGTGCCGCGCTGCTCATCGCCATCGTGTCCGTTCTCGCGCTCACATCCTTGGGCGACGACAGCAACGGCCAGCCGGCGCTCGGTATCGCCACGCCCGCACCAACACGGGTCGCCCTGGGCGCCGGCGACGAGGTCAACTCGATCGCCAACGAAGTCGATGCCACGATCGTCTCCCGCGACAACTGCTTCCGCGCAGGCCACCAAGTCGTCGGGTTCGGCCACGCGGCCGGGATCGAGACGCCGGACTGCCCCTCGGCATTCGACTGAGCACCGTGTTCACCGACTCTTAACCCCTTCTCCTGGCCGGTTCACCGTGTCTGCAACTCGCGCCTGCGACGATGATCGCACCACCGGCCCGGAAGCATTGAAGGGCAGCATGACGCAGACACTATCTCAGACATCAGCGGAGCACGAAGAGAAGTTCGAATACAAGCATCTCGCCATCGACTGGCGAGAGATGCTCGTCTCGATCGATGGCAAACCCGTCCACCTCACACCCCTGGAATTCCGTTTGCTGACGACGCTCGTCCGTAGACGCGGCTGGGTCGTCACGTACGAGCAGGCGCTGACCGAGGTCTGGGGCCCGTCCTACGTCACAGACCGCGACAATCTGAAGCTCTACATCTGGTATCTGCGCCACAAGATCGAGCGCGATCCCAGTCACCCCGAGCTGATCATCACTCGCCGCGGCATGGGCTACATCTTCGGTTCGCAATCGTCCGCCGCAGCCTGAGTCGCAGAGACGCCTTCTCAGACGGCGCGGCTGTAAATCTCTGCATCACGTGCTCTTTGCATCGTCTCCAGGAAACGACCGGCTACCCGCTCCCAGGCGTACGGCCTAGCCTTCTGGCGCGTGGCGACAGGAGTCCGCTTCACAGCCTCTATCGCGTTCAGCATCGCCTCGTCGCTTTCGACGAAGACCAGCCCCTCGCCTGACCCAAACGCCAGCGGCAGGCCGCCGTATGGGTACGCCACAACCGGCAGGTTGCAAGCCATCGCTTCGAGCACGCTCAGTGGGAAGTCCATCGAGGCGCCCTCTTCTCGCACGGGAAATAGGTATGCGTCGCACGCCTGGTAGGCGATCTCCACGTTCCGCAGGTAGCGGTCTATCAGGACGGCGCCCGACTCCGTCAATCG
>CBDTZZ010000178.1:0-3065 GCA_965365035.1 uncultured bacterium
GCGTGAGATGGTCGCCGACTACCTCGGCGTCCTCGACACTCTCGGCGAAGAGAAGGCGGTGATCGTCGGCCACGACTGGGGCTCGCTGATGACCTTCACGACCGCCGCGCTGCACCCCGAGCGCTTCCGCGCGGTCGTTGGCATGAGCGTGCCGTACTTGCCTCGCGGACCGGTGCCGCCGCTGCAGATGATGGACGCGATGTTCAAGGACAAGTTCTTCTACATCCTCTACTTCCAGGAGCCGGGCGTCGCCGAGGCCGAGTTCGAGGCCGACATACGGCGCTCTCTGCGCCTTTTCATCTGGGGCGCCGCCGGCGAGGCCCGCAGCGTCAGCGGCTTCGCGTCGGCGATGGCAAACAAGCCGCGCGACTCGAAGCTCTTCGACGGCGTGTCAGAAGTCGAGGGCGTGCCGCCGTGGATGACCGAAGAAGACCTCGACTACATCGTCGGAAGGTTCGAGAAGGGCGGCTTTCGCGGCCCTCTCAACCGCTATCGCTGCATGGACATCGACCACGAGCAGCTGCCGGAGATGCAGAACCGCAAGATCGACCTGCCCGCGCTCTTCATCCACGGCGAAGCGGACGGCGCTCTGTCGTTCTCGCCGATGGACCCGATGAAGCAGCTCGTTGCCAACCTCAAGATCGTCTCCTTCCCTGACGCCGGCCACTGGACGCAGCAAGAGCGCCCGAAGGAAACGAACGAAGCCCTCATCGGCTTCCTGAACGGCCTCTAGGCGCTCGCACCGGCCGCCCGGCGACGCAGCGCCCTGCTACAATCGAGCGGTATGCGTTATCACATCTGGACTGAAGGCTGCCAGATGAACGAGGCCGACTCCGAGAAGCTCGCGGCCGGCCTCGCCAAGCTGGGTTGGGAGCCCGCGGCGAAAGCCGACGCGGTCGACCTCGCCGTCGTCAACACCTGCGTCATCCGCCAGAAGGCGGAGGACCGGGCCGTCGGCTACATGGGCCGCCTGCGCAAGCTCAAAGAGTCGCGCGAAGGCATGCAGATCGCCGTCATGGGCTGCATGGTTGGCCCCCGCACCGAAGACCTGCGCAAGCGCTTTCCCTTCGTCGACGTCTGGGCGCGCCCGCAGAACTTCGACGTCATCATCCGCCACCTGATGCCCGAGAACGATCTGGGCGGCGAGTTCTGGCCCGACACGTTCCCCGAACCAAGCGGCCCGACTGCCTTCGTGCCGGTCGTCCACGGTTGCAATAAGTTCTGCACCTACTGCATCGTCCCTTATCGCCGCGGCCGCGAGAAGTCGCGCTCGATCGCCGACGTCACCCGCGAGGTCGCCTCGCTGGCGTCGCGCGGGGTGCGCGAGGTGACGCTGCTCGGACAGACGGTCGAGGCCTACGGCAAGGACCTGCCGGAGATCGACGGCGCCTCCCGCCGGCCGGACCTGGCCGACCTCTTCGAGTCGCTCTCGGCGCTGCCCGAGATCAAGCGCATCCGCTTTCTTACGTCCTATCCACGCGACATGACCGATCGCATCATCCGCTCCGTCGGCCAGGAGCCGAAAGTCTGCGAACACTTCAACATCCCAGTGCAGGCCGGCGACGACGCGGTGCTCGCTTCCATGCGCCGCGGCTACGAGATCGGGGAGTTCCTCGACTGTGTGGGCAGGATCCGCGAGCACGTCCCGCAGGCCGCGCTTAGCACCGACGTCATCGTCGGCTTCTGCGGCGAGACCGAGGCGCAGTTCGGGCGCACGATGGCCGTGCTGGAGCAGGTGCGCTTCGACAAGGTCCACGTCGCCGCCTACTCGCCCCGGCCCGGCACGATCGCCTGGCGCAACCTCGATGACAACGTCCCACAAGAGGAGAAGATGCGCCGCCTCCACGCCGTGGAGGAGCTGCAGGAGCGCATCGCAACTGAGATCAACGCCGCCCTCCTCGACACGAACCAGGAGGTGCTGGTCGAAGGGGAAAAGGACGGCACGTTTACCGGCCGCAACCGCATGAACAAGCTCGTGCACTTCGCGGCCGAGACGCCTGGCACCGCGATCGGCGAGTTCGCGCACGTCCGCATCACCAGGACGACGCCGTGGTCGCTGCAAGGCCACCAGGTCAGCGCCGGCGTGACTGCCGTCGCCTAAAGCCCGATGGCCGCACAGAAGCCCATCCCGAACGTCAAGCGCCGCGCCTCACAGGCACCTGATCGGCCCGTCGCGCTTCTCGTCGTCATCTTCACGCTCGACGCCGGCCGCTTGCAGGTGCTGCTCATCCGTCGCAGCGCTCCTCCGCACCAGGACGCCTGGTCACTGCCCGGCGGCCTGCTCGCTGAGGACCAATCGCTGGCCGACGCCGCCACACGCCGCCTCGAAATCGAAACCGGTGTCCACGATGTCTTTCTTGAGCAGCTGTACACCTTCTCCGCGCTCGACGAGCAGGAATCTGTGGCCGTAGCCTACTGGGCTCTCGTCGACACTGGCAGTGCGCAACTGGCCCACCGCGACGAGTGGCAGCCGGCCTGGCATCACGTCGACGAGCTGCCGGAGCTGGCGTTCCAGAACGCCACCGTCGTCGAGTACGCGCTGGCCCGCCTGCGCAACAAGCTCGCCTACTCCAACGTCGCCTACTCGCTGCTGCCGTCAGAGTTCACGCTCTCGCAGCTTCAACAGTCCTACGAGGCGATCCTCGGGCGCGAACTGGACAAGCGTAACTTCCGCAAGCGTCTCACCTCGCTCGGCATCGTCGAGGCGACCGGCCGCTACGAAAGCGAAGGCCGCCACCGCCCGGCGCAGCTCTACCGCTTCCTGGAACGCCGCCCGGTAGTGGTCTAAGAGCGCTCCGGTGATACAATCGCCGCAACTTACCTTCGTATGAAGACGAAATCCGTCGCGACAACTCTGTCACTCCTCGCTGCCCTCCTCTTCGCGCTGTCCCTCGCAGTAGCCTGTGGCGACGACGACGGCGGAGGCGACCCCACCGGATCGAGCGATCCTGCCGCCTTGTCCGAGTACTTCGCGGATCTGCAACGTATCTTCGATGACGCCGACGAGGCAACAGCCGAGGCGGAGGCCACGCTGAACGAAACCTCGGCCGACGCTACGCTGGACG
>CBDTZZ010000179.1:0-3045 GCA_965365035.1 uncultured bacterium
GGCGGTCCATATCCATCGCCGCCATCGCTGTCTCGAAGGGGCTGCGCACGAAGGCGATGGCGATGCCAGTCGCCAGGCGAACGCGCTGCGTGACGACGGCAGCGGCCGCGAGCGGGATGAACGGCGGGCCGTAGACCTGCGGCGCAAAGACGCCTTCGAGTCCCGCGTCCTCGGCCATCTTGGCTTGCATCGTGACGACGGGCGCGGGAAGTGGCGAGACGACGCCCCAGAACTTCGGCTTGCTCATGGCGCCCCAAAGTCTGTCATCCGCAGCGAGGCGCGTCAACGCCGCGGAGGCTCGCCGTTTATTGACGCCCGGTTAAGCGGCTGATACGTTCCACACGCCGTGCCGCTCAAATTGACTCGTGAGGACTGGGAGCGCTTCCTGCGGGGGCGCCACGTGGCCGTGCTCGCGACGACTGCACCAGACGGCACCGCGGTGCTGACGCCGATCTGGTACCTCTACAAGGATGGCCTCGTCCTCATGCGCACCGACGCCAACAGCATCAAGGCCTTGAACATCGCGCGCGAACCGCGAGTGACGGTGTGCGTGCAAGAGGAACGGCCACCGTACAAGAGCGTGACGGTGTACGGAAACGCCCAGATCGAGGATGAGCGGCCGGAGCTGGGCAAAGAGATATCTCGTCACTATCTCGGGGCTGTTGGAGGCGCAGCTTACATGCGCCTCGCCGCCGGTGAAGTCGAGCGAGGCGAGGAAGTTACTATCATCCTCACCCCATCACGAGTCCTCACACAGGACTTCACGCTCGAGACGCCGCTGATCGGAAGGGTCTGGCTGGTGATCAAGCGCGTACTGCCGCCGTGGCTATGAGCGACTTCGTTCTCGCACTCGATCAGGGAACATCGTCCTCGCGCGCGATCCTCTTCGACCACGACGGCGAGATGCGGGCCGTCGCTCAGCAGCCGTTCGAGCAGATCTACCCGCAGCCGGGGTGGGTGGAGCACGATCCGGAGGAGATCTGGCGCACGCAGATCGAGACGGCGCGGGCAGCGCTCAAACAAGCGGGAGTGACCGCCGCCGACATTGCCGCCATCGGTATCACCAACCAGCGCGAGACGACGCTTATCTGGGACCGCGACGGCGTGCCGGTTCACAACGCCATCGTCTGGCAGGACCGCCGCACGGCCGGACTCTGCGACGAGTTGCGGGAGCGCGGGCTCGAGCAGACCTTCCGCGAACGCACGGGCCTGCTGCTCGACCCGTACTTCTCCGGCACGAAGGTGAAGTGGCTGCTCGATAACGTCGAGGGCGCACGCGGACGCGCAGAGGCCGGCGAGCTGATGTTCGGCACAGTGGACTCGTGGCTCATGTACCGGATGTGCGGCATCCACGCCACGGACTACACGAACGCCTCGCGCACGCTGCTGTACAACGTCTTCGATAAACGCTGGGACGACGAGCTGTTGTCCGCACTCACGATACCGGCCTCCCTTCTGCCGGCGGTGCAAGCTTCATCGGGCGCCTTCGGCGAGACGACACTGTTCGGCGGCTCAATCCCGGTCACGGGCGTCGCCGGCGACCAGCAGGCCGCGCTCTTCGGACAGGCGTGCTTCCGGCCGGGCATGGCGAAGAACACTTACGGCACGGGCGCTTTCCTGCTGATGAACGCTGGCGACGCGCCGCCCCGCTCACAATCGCTGATCACGACGATCGCCTGGGGGCTGCCGGAGAAGGACTCCCATGGTTCCACGGGACGCGACGTCGTGACGTACGCGCTCGAGGGATCGATCTTTATCGCCGGCGCGGCGGTGCAGTGGCTGAGAGACGAACTAGGTCTCTTCGCCAACGCCGCCGACAGCGCGGACCTTGCCGCGAGCGTGCCGGACTCAAACGGCGTCTATGTCGTGCCGGCGTTCGTCGGCCTGGGCGCGCCCCACTGGGACCCGCACGCCCGCGGCGCGATCCTCGGCCTGACGCAGGGCGCCGGCCGGGCGCACATCACGCGCGCCACTCTAGAGTCAATCGCCTACCAGGTGCGCGACGTGGCAGACGCCATGGAGCAGGATGCGGGAACGAAGCTGACGGAGCTGCGCGTCGACGGCGGCGCGGCGGCGAACGACGTGCTGATGCAGATGCAGGCGGACATCCTCGGCTGCGAGGTTGTGCGGCCGGCCGTCCTGGAGACGACGGCTCTGGGCGCCGCCTATCTGGCGGGCCTGGCGACTGGCTTCTGGAAGGACCGAGAGGATGTCGCGAACGGCTGGCGCGAGGAGCGCCGCTTCTCACCAGCGATGTCAGAAGAGCGCCGGGAAGAGATGTACGGCGGCTGGAAACGAGCCGTCGAGCGCGCCAAGGGCTGGGCTACGGGCTAAGGCGGCGCGGTCGCTGACGCAGATGGTGTCGGCGTGATCGTCGCCGTCGGCGTTGGCGTAGCTGTCTCGGTCGGCGCAGAAGTCGCGGTCGGAGTCGGCGTCGCAGCGACAGGCGTCGCCGTCGGCGTGGCCGTGGGCGAAGACGTCGGGGTCGGAGACGGTGTGTCCGTGGGCGAGGGAGTGGTCGGCGGGGCCGGGGGCAGCACTGGAGGCGCGGGCTCTGGCGCCAGGCCGTAGCGTGCCGCCATGAAGTTCCAGACGACTAGCGAGAGCCGGGCGCCGAAGGAGTGGCCAGCCGCCTCGCTTGGCGCGTACTGAGAGAAGTAGGAGATCGCGTAGGCCTTCTGCTGGCCGTCGCTACCGATGAAGGAGACGATGCCGGCGTCGTTGTTAACCCAACCGTCGTAGTCCCAGTGGTAGCCGATCTTGTGGCCGACCGTAGCGTTCGCGGGCAGATACTTGGGCAGGATGTAGTCGATGTAGGAGAAGGTGTTGCGCAGAACGCCGATCGTGTAGTCGGTCCACTGGGGACTGAACAGCTCACCCCACCAGAGGCGGGCCAGGATGTCGTTCGTCTCCAGAGCCGTCAGGATGTTTGGCCGGTAGGGCTCGGTTCCGTAATAGGGAACGTGGTCGAACTGGAACGTCTGCATGCCCCAGCCCGCCATCAGCGAACGGGCGTGCGATTCGCCGGCGCGGTAGTCGCCGAAG
>CBDTZZ010000180.1:0-3041 GCA_965365035.1 uncultured bacterium
AGTACGACTACACGAGCGGTTTCCGGCCGTACGACGTGATGCGGGAGATCGAAGGCCGGCGTTGGGTGGTGGCCGAAGGCGTGCCCTCCGTGCCGCTGATGTACTCGATCACGGCGCGCAAGCCTTAGCGCGAGTCGTCGTCGGTCAGAAGATCGACCAGGTGGCCGACGGCCCAGGGGATGGCAGCGGCGATGCCCAGGACGGCGACCAAGAGCACGCCCGTAGCGAGCACCTCCAGCGTCTCTGCCACGTCGAAGTCGAAGCCGACCGCAACGACGCCGGCCGCAACGATAAAGATGACCGCGGCGGCGACCATGTCGGCCGGGGTAAAGCGATCGGTGATCTTTCGTAAGTCGGACATGGTGCCTTCTGACGCGAATTCTACGCTATATGCAACGGGAAGCCGTCTTCTCCAGACGCTCGACGGGTCGCCACTCGAAGTCGTTGATGTTGTCAGGCAGAGTACTGTGAGGAACTTGTGTAGGTGCGACGTTGACATCGATTGAGGGCTCTGTATGATCCTGGATAGCCGGCGCTGGTCCCAAAGAGAGCGCATTCTTGCCCAGCGCGGTGAGTCGGCCGTCGCTGACCTGTCGGTCTCAGCCGCCATGATTGGCGCAGCCGGGCGGCCTCGCTTCGTGGACGATGTGGAGAGAAGAGAGTTTACGGTGATCGCCGTCTAGGTCTGCGCCGGAACTCCCCGGGGGCGGCGTCTCTGGGCAAGGGTGTTAGACGCTCTTGCGGCTGCTTAGCTAATCCTCCACCCTCTGGCCTAGCCTTGATTTGTGTATGTTGGCGCCCCCGGCAGGACTTGAACCCACAACCTTCTGATCCGAAGTCAGACGCTCTATCCAATTGAGCTACAGGGGCGCTTGCATCAATTACAGCGCTGCCGGTCAGCGCCGTCAACCGTGACTTGTTCTCGCTCAGGTCGTCTGAGAGGCCTCCAGGGCGTCCCGCTTGGCTCTTCGGCGAATCACGAGGAATCCGATTCCGACTATAATGCCCGAACTGGCGCCGGCCGCAACCACCGAGGCCACCGGGAACTCGTCGAGCGCAGTTCCTATCGCAAACGCCATGATGCAGGTGTAGGTCGACCAGGCGAATGCTCCGATGACGGAGAAGGGCAGATATGACCGGTATGGATAGCGAATGGCGCCCATCGATGCCGTGACGGCGAAGCGTACTCCCGGCAGGTAACGGCAAAACAAGATGATTACTGGTCCGCTCTCACCCATGACGTCCGTCGCCTTCTTGACGGATTCGTTTTCCTTCAGCTTCTCCACGCGTGAGCGAATGCCGGGAATGGAGCGGACTATCCAGTAGAGGGTGTTGTCGCCAATAGCCGCTCCCAGGCCGCCGGCGATAATCACCAACGGCAGGTCAAGCACGTCGTCGGCGGCCAGGACGGACGCTACGTTGAGGGACGTCTCGCCCGGCAGCACAGCGATCACGGCGTCGCCGAAGACCAAGAGGAAGACTACAAGATACGCGAGGAATTCGTTCTCGGGATCCTCAAGAAGACCGAGCGCATTCTCGCTGATGCTCATCAGCGCGATGCCGACGGCGATGAGCACAACGACGAGGGCCAGAATCCCGAGGAAGATCTTCCAGGTGAGCTGGTCTACGGTGCGCCGAATAAAGCTTATGGCTTTGCGAATCCGATCCGATCCCACCATTTCGGCTCCTTATCCTCGCTGGGCGGGCTTCGTGCCATCGACGGCTAGTCCCGGTCGCCCGTCGATTCCCGACAGCTTCAGTCTTCCTGTTGGGACGGCTAGTGACAAGCCATATGCGCATTCGCCAACATTTTCGTTAGACGCCGCGTCATCGTCGTCATGGCCGTGTGGCCGGGCGACTGCCGCCTGGATTGACCACCCCCTTCGCCGCAGGTAACTTGAGTCTGCGCCACCGACGGTGGCTGTCTCTCGAAGCTTGTCGCCACGCACACCGGGTACACGTATGACCACTGAACAGGACATCTTGGCCGACCTCGCACGTCTGCAGGAGTTGCTTCAGGGCGACGATATACAGCCGGCGATCGACCTCCTCGACGGCATGCACCCGGCCGACCAGGCCGACCTCTACGAGGCGTTGGACGAGGACGACCAGCCGAAGGTTCTGGCGCTGCTTTCCGGCGAGGGTATCGCGCATCTGCTGAGTCACCTTGAGGACGAACAGCGGCGCTCCGTCGTGGACAAGATGCCGCGGGCGACGCTGGCGCGCGTGCTCGACGCCTCGGACTTCGACGTCGCAGTCGACATCCTCCATTCGATCCCGCCGGCGGAGGCCGTGATGACGCTTTCGCAGATGCACACGGCGGCGGAGGTGACGCCGCTGCTGGCGCACGCGGACGAGAGCGCCGGCGGCTTGATGACGCGCGGCTACATCGCGGTGCATCGCGACATGACGGCGGGTGAGGTGATCGACTTTCTGCGGGCGACGAAGCCGGCCGCAGAGGAGGCGTACTACCTCTATGTGCTGGACGCCGCAAACCACCTGGAGGGTGTGGTCAATCTGCGCCAGCTGATCGTCTCCGCTCCGGAGACGCGGCTGGAGGACGTGATGGAGCGGGAGCCGATCGCCGTGGCCGTGGAGAGCGACCAGGAAGAGGCGGCGAACCTGATGCAGCACTACCGGCTGCGCTCGCTGCCTGTGGTTGACGAAGCCGGTGTGCTGAGCGGAGTGATCACGAGCGACGACATCATCGACGTCATCCAGGACGAGGCCACCGAAGACATGTACTACATCGCCGGCCTGCCCGGAGACGATAGCCTCCAGGCCCCGCTACAGCTCTCGGCGCGCAAGCGGATACCCTGGCTGATGGTCAGCCTGGCGACGTCGTTCATGGCCGGCGCGGTCGTCGCGCTCTTCGAGGGCACGATCGAGCAGGCAGCGGCGCTGGTCGTCTTCATGCCGATCATCGCGGCGCAGAGCGGTAGTGCCGGCATCCAGACGGTGACGATCGTCGTGCGCGGGATCGCTCTGCACGAGCTTGAGGCCGCCGAGGCCTGGCGGGTGCTGCGCAAGGAGATCGCGCT
>CBDTZZ010000181.1:0-3025 GCA_965365035.1 uncultured bacterium
CCACTGATCATGGCCGGTTCGGCGATCTACTGGAGCGAGGCGCACGAACAGCTGCGCGAGTTCGCGGACGCGCTGCAGGCGCCGGTGTACCTGAACGGTATGGGCCGTGGCTCGCTGCCGCAGGACGACCCGCTGTTCTACAGCCGCAGCCGCCGCAACGCCCTCGGCCTGGCCGACGCGATCGTGATCATCGGCACGCCGATGGACTTCCGCCTCTCCTACGGCAAGCGCTTCAACGAAGAGGCGAAGCTCATCCAGGTCGACACCGACCCGGCGGAACTCGGCCGCAACCACGATATCGACATTCCGATCGAGGCCGACGCTCGCGCCTTCCTCGAGGCAGCGACCGCCGATCTCGCCGGCTCCAAGCCCGACCACTCCGGCTGGCTTTCCGAGTTGCGAGAGCAGGAGGACAAGAGCCGCGCGCAGATGGAAGAGTGGATGACCAGCGACCGCGATCCGATCCACCCGTTCCGCCTCTGCGCCGACATCGCCAGCTTCGTAGATGACGACACGATCGTCGTAGGTGACGGCGGCGACATCGTCTCGCACGCATCGAAGATCATGCCGGTGAACCTGCCCGGGCAGTGGTACGACCCGGGCCCGTTCGGAACGCTCGGCGTCGGCACCGGCTTCTGCATGGCGATCAACTCCGTCTACCCGGACAAGCGCATCATCATGGTCAACGGCGACGGCGCCTTCGGGCTCAACGGCTTCGACTTCGACACCTTCGTCCGCTTCAACATCCCGGTCGTCTCCGTCATCGGCAACGACCGGCAGTGGGGCCAGATCACCGTCGGCCAGCGGGCGATGTACGGCAAGGATCGCGTCGTGGCGAGCATGCTGGGCGACGATTGCCGCTACGACAAGATCGTCGAAGGCATGGGCGGCCACGGCGAGTTCGTGACGAAGCCCGAGGACATCCGCCCGGCGATCCAGCGCGCGCTGGACAGCGGCAAGCCGGCCTGCGTGAACGTGATCATGGACCAAGAGCCGCCCGGCATCATGGGTGGCTACGAGTTCATGTAGGGAAGCGGCACCCTAACGCTTGACGATAATTGCCGCGGGGTCCACACTCGTCACGCGGACAGCAACGGTCGCCTGTACGAGGGTAACCCCCCTTTCCACGGTCGTGCCATCGCTGTCCGCTTTCGTGCGTCCTAGGACTTCGGAGAGATCTCTATGGCCAGCACCGTAGCCAGCGGATCGAGAGCGTCTTCCTGCACTCTGATCGTTAGCTCGCCCAGCGGATCGCTGTTCAGCAGCTGATCCAGGATCGCACAGCGCGTGTCAAACGCCAGCTCGCGACCGTCCGCTAGCGCCCGCACGCTTCTCACGCGCCGAATCGGCACGCCACGCACCGTAACCGTCTCGTATGGGCGCATGAGCAAGTGCAGATACACTGTGTCGTCCTTCTGCGTGCTCGGTCCGTAGAACTGCCACGGCTCCAGGCCGGCGCTACTGCCGCGGATCGCCTCGCCGTGGCGTGACATCCACTCCGTGACGGCATCGAGACGCTCGGTCTGCTCCGGTGGGATGACGCCGTCGCCGTCGGGGCCAACGTTGAGGAGGAAGTGTCCGCCCTTGCCGGCGATCTCACAAAGCGTGTGCACGATGGCGCGCGCCGGCTTGTAGACCGTATCGGAGGGGTTATGGCCCCAGCTTTCGTTCATCGTCAGACAGACTTCCCACTGGCCTTCGGGCGCGCGGGCCGGGACGAACTGCTCCGGCGTCTCGTAGTCCCCGCCGGGCAGCCGGTCGTTGATCACGATTCCGGGCTGCAGCTCGCGGATCATCTTCGCCAGATCCGCTGCGCGCCACTCTTCCGGCGTGTGCTCCCACTGGCCGTCGAACCAGAGGAGATCGATCGTCCCGTAGTTCGTAAGCAACTCCCGCACCTGTCCGAACATGAACTCAAGGTATCGTTCCCACTGCTCTGACGACGGCCGCGGCCAGTTGTTGGGAAAGTATGGCCGGTGTTCATCCGTATACGGCGGGTAGTCCGGGTGGTGCCAGTCCAGCAGCGAGAAGTAGAGCCCGACGCGCAGGCCCTCGCCCCGGAACGCCTCGACATACTCGCGCACGATGTCCCGACCGAATGGTGCGTGCTCGACCGAGAAGTCGGAGAGCTTCGTGTGGAACATCGCGAAGCCGTCGTGGTGCTTTGAGGTGAAGACGGCGTACTCCATGCCGGCGCGCTTGGCGGCCCGCGCCCACTCGCCCGCATCGAAGCTCTGAGGATCGAACGTCGCGGCGGTCGCCTGGTACTCCGCCACGGGCAGCGCTCCGCACTGCGGGAGCGCCGGATTGCCGCCGACCATCGGCCAGGATAGCTCACAGCCGCGCTGCGAGGAGTGGCCCCAGTGGATGAACATCCCCAGGCGCGCGGCGTCGAACCAGTCGGCTGGCATGGCGGCCCTATTGGCGCACAGCAGCAGGGCAAATTCAAGCGCCCCGGTCATGTGACCGGGGCGCTTTCGTTTCGCGGTTCGTTGGGCGCTAGTTGTCGAGGAACTGGCGCAGCAGCGGGTTCATGCGCTCCCTGCGGTCGCCGAGGCCGGCGACGTTCAGGCGGTGCATGTACTCATTGACGCGCTTGCGCTGCACGCCCATGGAGAGCTGCAGGCCCTTGTCGAAGTTCTTGACGCCGCCGCCCATGAGGATGGCCAGCGCCTCGAACAGCGCGAAGTTCGCGGCGTCTGCGTCCATCGGGTCCGGCGCCAGAGACGACTCGACCTTGTCCAGGTAGTGGTGAATCTCTTCGCGGCGCTCGGGCTCGTTGTCCATCACGTACTTGAGGTGGAGAACGCCGAAGCCCAGGTGCCGTGACTCGTCCTGGCCGCAGAGCCGGAAGATCATCTTTTCCGCTTCGTTCTGGCCGATGTACTCGCCCATGCGGAACATCGACTGAATGAACCCCTCGGCCGCGACGTGCATGATGGCCGACATCTCGGTGAAGTCCTTGGCCTCGATGATCACGCGCAGGCCGTCCTGCGGCAGGGAGGAGAGCAGACCGCCGCCGTTA
>CBDTZZ010000182.1:0-3005 GCA_965365035.1 uncultured bacterium
GCGGTTCGCCCGCGCGCAGCCGCCGCGCCAGGTCCGTCGCCCAGGCGCCCTTATTCGCGCCACGGGTCGCGATCGCAATCAGCTTCGTCGGCAGTGATTCCTCCGGCAGACTTCCGCCGCCGACCATCGAGCGCCCCTCCACCACCTTCGCCCTGCTCCCCAGCGAGCGCTTCCAGCGCTTCGCCCGCGCCTCAATCTCCTCCACCGGCGCCGCGATCATCCGCCACACGGGCACCTCCGTCAGAGCCTCGCCGCGCAGGTAGTGCAACAGCGTCGCGTGCAGGCCGGCGATCGTCGTCTTGTCCAGGCGCACGGCCCGCGCCAGCGGGTGTCTCCTCGCCGCCTCCACCAGGTCGCCGCGGCCGGCGATGATCCCCGCCTGAGGCCCGCCCAGCAGCTTGTCGCCGGAGAACATGCAGACGTCAGCGCCCGCGGCCAGCGATTGCGCCACCGTCGGCTCGGCCGCCAGCCCGAACTGCGCCGTCTCCAGCAGGCAGCCCGATCCCAGGTCGTCCAGCAGCGCCAGCCCGTGCTCGTGCGCTACGCGCCCCAGGTCCTGCAGCGATGGCGCCTTCGTGAAGCCCACCACCCGGAAGTTGCTCGCGTGCACTCGCATGATCGCCACCGTCTGCGGCGTGATCGCCCGTTCGTAGTCCCGCAGGTAGGTGCGGTTCGTCGTCCCCACCTCCACGAGCTTCACGCCCGACTGCGCCATCACGTCCGGGATGCGGAAGCCGCCGCCGATCTCCACCGCCTGCCCGCGCGAGATGATAACCTCACGCGGCGGATCGTCCTCCGCTCGCTGTTCGGCGAGAACGGACAGCATCAGCAGCAAGGCCGAGGCGTTGTTGTTCACCGCTATTGCCGCCTCCGCCCCCGTCAGCTGCCGCAGCGCCGGCTCCAGGTGCGCGTACCGCGATCCTCGCTCGCCCTTGTCCAGGTCGAACTCCAGGTTCGAGTAGCCTCTCGCTACCATGGCCATCGCCTCTATCGCCGCCTCCGAAAGCGGGGCGCGTCCCAGGTTCGTGTGCACGATCACGCCGCTGGCGTTGATCACCCGCCGCAACGACGGTTCCAAAACAAGCTGCGCTAACCCGGCGATCTGGTCGGCGATCTCGTCCTCGCTCGGCGCCTCGCGCCCGGCCGCGATCGCCTCCCGCGCCGACTCCAGAGCCTGTCGCACGAGGTCAGCGGCCACGTCGCCGGCCGCGCGCACGTCGTCTCGCGCCAGCAGCCGGTCCACCGACGGTAGCGCCCGGTAAGGATTCTCGCTCATCGCCTAAAAATTGTAGCACCGCTACGACTGCTGCCACGGGCGTCGTCTCGCACTTCGTGCACACGTGGTGTGTGCGGTATGATCGGGTACGACCCCATAAACCCGACGAAAGTGGAGCGATTCTAGTGGCAGAAGACGGCAGGAAACAGCGCATACCCGGTGTGTTCGACCAGGCCTTCCTCACCGACGTCGAAGGCGTCACCGAGGTCGTCATGGTCCGTCACGCCCAGCCCGACATCAACTTCGAGGGCATCGTCGGCGACCAGATCGATCCGCCCCTCACCGAGTATGGCCGCATGCAGGCGCGCCTCACCGGCGAGGCGTTCTCCCTCAAGCACATCGACGCCGTCTTCTCCAGCCCCCTCAAACGCGCGATGGAGACCGCCGAAGCGATCGCTGAGCACCACAAGAACATCGAGCTCAAGGTCATCGATGACCTTCGCGAAATCGAAGTCTTCCGCGACGTGCCTCGGGACAAGACCGCCATCGAATTCGTCGGCCGCGAACTCCTCCTCGCCGCCCGCCAGCGCATGCTCGACGAGCGCACCTGGGACGTCTACCCGTACACGGAGCGCAGCTTCGACTTCCGTAAGCGCACCATCAACGCCGTCGAGTCCTGCATCGCCCGCAACGAAGGCGAGCGCATCCTCATCGTCTGCCACGGCGGCGTCATCAACTCCTACCTCGGCCACATCATCCGCTCCTCCTACGACATGTTCTTCCGCCCCGCCCACGCCTCCGTCAACATCGCCGTCGCCGGCGACGGTCGCCGCGTCCTCCGCCTCATCAACGACACCCACCACCTCTCCACCGCCGAAGGCGACTTCGCCACCTACTAGCGCCCGCTCATCCTGGGGCTCTCGAAGGATCGAAGGGCACAGCCCATCCGTGCATCCGTTCCCCATCCGTTGAAAGCCGCCAGTCGTTGACCCAAATCCGGCCCGACCCTACCATGGACTCCCACACCCCCGAATCGAGGCCCCACCCAATGACCCAGCAGAAACAGAAGCAGATCAACCTTCGCATCCCCGGCCCAACCCCCGTCCCGCCCGATATCCTCGAGGCGGTCGGCCGGCCCATGATCAACCACCGCGGCGGCGAATTCTCCGCCATCGTCGGCCGCATCGCCGCCCAACTCAAGGCCTTCTTCCTCACGGGACAAGAAGTCATGATCCTCAGCTGCTCGGGCACCGGCGGTCTCGAAGCCGCCGTCGTCAACGTCCTCTCCCCCGGCGACAAGGTTCTCGGCGTCAGCATCGGCTCCTTCGGCAACCGCTTCGCCACGATCGCCGAGATCTACGGCGCTGACGTCACGATGCTCGCCTACGATTGGGGACAGGCCGCCAGCGCCGACGATGTCCGCAAAGCGCTCAAGGCCGAGCCCGACATCAAGGCCGTCCTCGTCACCCACAACGAGACCTCGACAGGCGTCACCAACCCCCTTGCCGAGATCGCCGCTGTCGCTCGCGAAGCCGATAAACTCATCCTCGTCGACGCCGTCAGCAGCCTCGCCGCGATTCCCTTCGAGATGGACGCCTGGGGCCTCGACGTCGTCGTCACCGGCTCACAGAAGGGCTGGATGGTGCCGCCCGGCCTCGCCTTTGCCGCCCTCAGCGATCGCGGCTGGAAGGCCTTCGAAAGCGCGCGCATGCCCCGCTTCTACTTCGATCTCGCCAAGCACCGCGACTCGCAGTCGAAGGGCCAGACCCCGTTTACTCCTGCCATGTCC
>CBDTZZ010000183.1:0-2948 GCA_965365035.1 uncultured bacterium
TCTTCCGTCAGCTGGAGGAGGAGGGACGCCGCACGTTCGCCCGCACCGCACCGCCGAAGAACGTGCCGATGCCGCCGGGCCTCGAAGGTGTGACGCTGGACAATCTGCTGAGCGCGGTCAAGGACGCGCTCGCCAATCGCCCCGTTGAGAGCGAAGAGGAGACCGTGATCCACGTCGAGCCGGTGACGGTGGCGGAGAAGACCGAAGAGATTTCGGCGAAGCTCTCACGCAAGAGCGGCCGGCTGCCATTCCGACCCCTGCTCAAGGCCTGCCAAACGCGGACGGAGATCGTGGTGCTGTTTCTGGCGGTCCTGGAGCTGATCAAGGGCGGCGGTCTGTGGGCGGAGCAGGAAGAGGCGTTCGGCGAGATACATCTCATCGACACGGCGGCTGAAGCGGAGGCGGCGGCAGAACCGGCGAACTCCTAGGCGGATCCGGGGAAACAAACAGGCCGGGCGTTTAGCCCGGCCTTCGTGTTTGGTTCGCGGCGCGGCTACGCGCGTGCGAGACGGCGACCGCGGCGGCGGCCTCGCCCGTAGCGGGGACTGCCGCCGAACTTCTTCGGCTTGCCGTTCTGGGTTCCGTTCTGACTCTGCTTCTGCTGCGGTTCATTCTGATGGCCGTTGGCGCCATTTTCGGCGCCGGGCGCGGGGATGCGAGGCAGCTTGACGCCGAGCTTGCGCTCGATTTCGTGCCACTTCGTCAGGTCCGTCGCTGTGACGAGCGTGATCGCCTGGCCGGCGCGGCCCATGCGACCGGTGCGGCCGATGCGGTGTGTCATTAGTTCGGCAGTGTCCGGTACGTCGAAGTTGATGACGCGAGCGATGTGCAGCACGTCGAGGCCGCGGGCGGCGACGTTCGTGGCGACGAGCACGTCGGACTTGCCTTCTCGGAAGCGGCCCAGCGCGCGGTCCCGCTGGTTCTGGCCCAGATTGCCCTCAAGCACTGACACCTGGAAGCCCTGGTTGTTCAGCTTGCGGCCGAGGTTGCGGACGCCGTGCTTCGTGCGGCCGAAGACGAGAGTTGTGCCGTCCAGAGGCTGCCTCAGCAGCTTGATCAGCACCTGGAACTTGTCCTGGCGGAAGACATCCATCACGACCTGCTCGATGTCGAGCTCGGACTCTTCGTCCTTGGTGGAGATGATTGCCGGGTCGATCTGATGCCTGCTGGCGATCTTGTGGACCCATTCCGGTGTCGTTGCCGAGAAGAGGGCCGTCAGGCGGTCCTTTGGCGTGGCCGAGATGATGCGCTCAACATCCGGTGCGAAGCCACGGTCGAGCATCTCATCGGCTTCGTCGAGGACGAGCAAGCGTAGCTCTTCCAGCCGCAGGTTGCGGCGTCGCAGGTGATCCAGCACACGGCCGGGTGTGCCGACGACAACGTGGCTGCCCCTGCGCAGGGCTGTCTCCTGTGGCCCGTACCCGACGCCGCCGTAAACGAGCGTCACGCGAAGACCGGAGCCCTTGCTCAAGTCGCTGAGGACTGAGCCAATCTGGCGAGCCAACTCACGCGTGGGAGTGAGGATGAGCGCCTGCACTTCACTTCGTGAGGGATCGCAATGCTCCATGATAGGGAGCGCGAAGGCGAGAGTCTTGCCGGATCCGGTCTGGGCTTGGGCGATAATGTCTCGTTTTTCGAGGAGGATTGGGATCGCTTGTGCCTGGATAGGCGTTGGTGTGTGGATGTCCATCCGCTCCAGCGCCTTCAGGCTGGATTCGCGGAGGGCATAGTCATAGAACTTGGGCAAAAAGGAGGTTCCTTTCCTGTGTAGGTGGAGTCGTACGCGAGTGTTGTAGCGAGCGAAATTCCAAACTTAGCTTTTGCTAAGTATAACCTAGCACTCTGGCATGGGCAATTCGGCCCCGCTGGCGGGTCTCGTGTGCCATCTCGTACACTACTGTCGCAATGGCGACCAACATGAACAAGAACGACCGCGTCGAAGCAGCGCTTAAGGGTGATGACGTCGATCGTGTTCCCGTATCTGCGTGGTGGCACGATTACGTGCGCGAATGGACAGCCGCCGACCTGGCGGAGACGACGCTTGAGGCCTATCGGGAGTATGACTGGGATTTCGTGAAGGTAAACCCGCGGTTCTGCTACTACGCTGAGCCCTGGGGCACCGACTACACGCGCTACGACGATCGTATGCCGGAGCCGAACACGGTAGCCGTGAGCGACGCTTCTGACCTGCCGAAGATCAAGGCGGTTGACGGAACCGCAGGCGCCTTCGCTGAGCAGATTGAGTCGCTTGAGCTTATCGCCAGCGGCCTTGACGGTGAGGCGCCGTTCGTCCAGACGGTCTTCAGCCCGCTAGCCGTACTCTCCCGCATCACTGGCTCCACCGCCGCCGTGCAGCAGATGATGAAGGAGGCCCCGGAGGCGCTGGAGGAGGCGCTAGGCGCGATCACCGAGACGATCTCCGTGTACAGCGAGGCCTGCCTGGACGCCGGTGCTTCGGGCATCTTCTACGCTGCCGTAGAGTGGGGCTCGTCCGAGTTCATCTCAGGCGCGGACTACGACCGTTTCGGCCGACCCTACGACGAGAAAGTTCTGGAGGCGGTCGCTGTGGCGCCGTTCAACGTGCTTCACGTTTGCCGCAACAACAACCACTTGCCGCGGCTACTGGACTACTCCGTCGCGGCGTTCCACTGGGACACGCGCGCCGAGGCGAACCCGTCGCTTTCCGACATCAGGGCGCTGACGGACCGCGCTCTCATGGGCGGCGTCGATCACAGGCGGACGATACGCCGCGGCGGCCCCGCTGACGTTGGCACGGAGGCTGCTGAAGCGCTGGACGAGACGGGCGGCAGGCGGTTCCTGCTGGCGCCAAACTGCTCGATAGACCCCAGCTCACCGGAGGCGAACCTGTTCGCGCTGGTGGAGGCGGTGCTGGCATGACCGTATCGTTGGCGCGCCGCGAATTGCAGCGGATCGCGCCTGGGCGGCCC
>CBDTZZ010000184.1:0-2942 GCA_965365035.1 uncultured bacterium
ACGGGTGGCGTCCATCGGCGAGAACTCAACCTCGTCGCAGTAGCCCTTCGCTCGCGCCACCATCTCCCGCGCCATCTCCAGGACGCGCTCTTTGTCCTTCTCCAGCTGGTGCATGATGTGGATGTCCGACGTGGAGAGGAAGACGTGGATGCGCGGTCTCTCGGCGTGCTTCACGGCCTCCCAGCAGGCGTCGACGTCGTTCGCGACGGCGCGGGCGAGACCGGCGATCACCGGCTCGCGGATCTCTTTCGCGATCGCCGTCACCGACTCCAGGTCGCCGGGGGACGATGCCCGGAACCCCGCTTCGATAATGTCGACGTTCATGCGCGCCAGGGCGCGCGCAATCTCCAGCTTCTCCTCGACGTTCAGCGCCACGCCCGGTGATTGCTCGCCGTCACGCAGCGTAGTGTCGAAGATCAGTACTTTGTTTTCGTTTGTCATAGCCTCTCAACCTCCGTTGCTTGAATGGGGGCGGCCTTTCCGGCCGCCTCGATCATTTCGGGCGAGGCCCTCCCGCTCCGCTCAGTGGCGGATGGAGGGCCGCCTAAGGTTGAGGCTGTGTAACGCGTGGACGTGCCGCTGCCGGGGCGCCCCGTGGCATGCCCCCGCGGTCTCTGTTCGCCGGACAGTTGCTCGCATCATCTCTATCTCTTGTGGACCGCTAGTCTTTCTTCAGCCACGGCATCATCGAGCGCAGCTCTGAGCCTACGGTCTCGATCATGTGCTCGGCGTTCTGGCGGCGCAGCGCGTCGAAGCTGGGCCGGCCGGCCTGGTTCTCCAGGATCCACTCACGGGCGAAGTTGCCGTTTTGGATGTTCTGCAGCACTTGCTTCATGTTCTGGCGCACGTGCTCGTCAATCACCTTCGGGCCGCGGGTGTAATCGCCGTACTCAGCCGTGTCGGAGATCGTGTACCGCATGTAAGCCATGCCGCCTTCGTGGATGAAGTCGACGAGCAGCTTCAGCTCGTGCAGGCACTCGAAGTAGGCGATCTCCGGCTGGTAACCGGCCTGCACCAGCGTCTCGAACGCCGTCTTGATCAGCTGCGTGACGCCGCCGCAGAGCACCGTCTGTTCGCCGAAGAGGTCCGTCTCGGTCTCCTCTTGGAACGTCGTCTCGATGATGCCCGCCTTGGCCGAGCCGACGCCTTTGCCGTAGGCCAGGGCCATCTGGAGGCCGTTCTCGGTGGCGTTCTGGTGCACGGCGACGAGCGCCGGTACGCCGACGCCCTTCATGAACTGCTCGCGCATGCCGTGGCCGGGCGCCTTGGGCGCGATCATCGTCACGTCCACGTCCTTGGGTGCGACGATCTGGTTGTAGTGGATGTTGAAGCCGTGCGCGAACATCAGCATGTTGCCGGCCTTGAGCCCCTGCTCGATGCTCTCGTAGTAGATCTGCTTCTGCACTTGGTCCGGCGCCAGCACCATGAGGATGTCTGCCTCGCGGGCTACCTCTTCCACTGTACCGACGCGCAGACCGGCCATCTGGGCCTGCGGCCAGGACTTCGACCCCGGGTAGAGGCCGACCATTACGTTCTGATGGTTATCGCGCAGGTTGAGGGCGTGGGCGTGGCCCTGCGAGCCGAAGCCGATGATGCCGATCGTCTTTCCCTTGAGCAGCTCCAGGTTCGCATCGTTTTCGTAGTAGATCTTCGCCATAGGTCGGTTACTCCTTCGGCTACCAGGTATGTACGCCGGGGTAGCGGTCGTACTGTTCTTCTGCGGGCAACTCCGGGTGCGACACATCAGCGCCGCGAATCATCGCGACCCTGCCCGTGCGCACCAGTTCGATTATCTCGTAATCCTGGAGAAGCGTAACGAGCGAGTCGATCTTCTCCTCGTCGCCCGTGGCCTCCAGGATCAGCGAGTCGGGGCTGACGTCGAGGACGTTCGCCTTGAACACCTCGGCGATGTCGATCAGCTGGCTGCGTGTCTCCTTGGTCGACTTCAGTTTAATGATCGCCATCTCGCGCGCGACTACATCCTCGTGCGAGACGTCGCGGATGTCGACGATATCCACCAGCTTGTCCAGCTGGCGAACGACCTGCTCGGCGTTAGCGTCCGAGTCGACGACGAACGTCATCCGGGATAGGCCAGGCTTCTCCGAGTGGCCGACGGCGAGGCTTTCGATGTTGAAGCCGCGCTGCCGCCACTTGGAGGCGATGCGATTGAGCACACCGGGCCGGTCCTCGACCAGCGCGATGATCGTGTGTGGTCGTATCTTGCGGATCTCATCGGTCGAGTTCGTCATGCCTTCACCTCCTGCTTGGTGGTGGTGGCAGTCTCTGCCGCTGGCAGGTCAATGGTCTCGTCTAGGGAGGCACCGGGCGGCACCATGGGATAGATGTTCTCGCCGTAGGTGACCCTGAAGTCGACGACGACGGGGCCGTCGTGCTCCATCGCAGCCTGGATCACCGGTGCCACCTGATCCTTTTTCTCGGCGCGCAGGCCCTTGATGCCGAACGCCTCGGCCAGCTTCACGAAGTCCGGGCTCTTGAGTGGCGTGGAGACGATGTTGTCTTCGTAGAAGAGCTCCTGCCACTGGCGCACCATGCCCAGCGTCCCGTTGTTGATGATCGCTAACTTGATCGGCCAGTTGTACTCGGCGATCGTTGCCAGCTCTTGCAGCGTCATCATGAAGCCGCCGTCGCCGCAGATCGACCAGACGGTCTCGTCCGGAGCGGCCACCTGTGCGCCCATCGCGGCCGGCACTTCGAAGCCCATCGTTCCCAGGCCGCCGGACGTCACAAAGCTGTTCGGCTTGTCGTACCAGAAGTATTGCGCCGCCCACATCTGGTGCTGGCCGACGCCAGTGCAGATGATGCAGTCGCCCTTCGTCTCGCGGTAGATGCTGTCGATGACGAACTGCGGTAGCACATCGTCAGTCTCGCGGATCGTGATCGATGGATGGTCGCGGCGCATATCCTCGATCCACTTGAACCAG
>CBDTZZ010000185.1:0-2941 GCA_965365035.1 uncultured bacterium
CCACTTGCTGCTCGACGCCGCTCTTAAGATCTTCGCCCGCAACGGCTTCGAGCGTGCGACCATCGATGAAATCGTGCGCGAGGCCGGCTTCTCCAAGGGTGCCTTCTACGTTCACTTCGAGAGCAAGGAAGACCTGTTCTGGGAGATCCTTCGCCAGCGCATCGAGGCGCGCAAAGAGACGCTGCGACAGGCCCTCGATCCGAGCATCAGCATCGCCGAGAATCAGCGCCTCCTCCTTGAGGCCCTCTTCGACGCCCCCGGAAGGGAGCCGCTGGGTCCTGCCGTCTACTACGAGTTCATGGCCCATGGCATGCGCAACGAGATGGTTCGCGTGCGCCTGGCCGAGTTTTACGCTGGCTGGCACGACTTCGTCGTCGATGCCATCAGGCTCGGCCGCGAAAGGCAGATCGTCCGCGACGACGTGGACATCTCGCTGCAGGCCTCGGCTCTTATGGCCACGTACGAGGGCGCGCTGATCCAGTCACAACTTGCGCCCGAGCATTTGCGTCTAAGCGGCCGCGTGAGCGAGCTTTCGGAGCTACTCGCCGACTGGCTCGTCCGCAGCTAAAGCGGCTGCCGTCTTCGCCGACGCCGGGACCGTCTGCTGGATCGCCTCCAGCATGCCTGACTGCGCTGACTCCGCCGCCACCCTCAGCGAGCTCGATATCGCCTTGGCGTCGCTGCTGCCGTGGCCGATGAACACGAGCCCTTTGGTGCCCAGGAGGGGGGCGGCGCCGTACTCACGGTAGTCCGTCTTCTTTCGCACCTGTCCGAACGCCGGCAGAAGCAGCACACCGGCAGCCATGTACCAGGGGCGGCTCTTGATCGCGCTCCGAATCTCACCCATGACGTATTCGGCCATGCCCTCCATCGTCTTGACGACGACGTTGCCCGTAAAGCCGTCCGTGACGACGACGTCGGCAGTGGCAAACGGCAACTCGCGCCCCTCGACGTTACCGATGAAGTTGAGCGGACTGGCCTTCAGCAGACCGTAGGCCTCCTGCGTCACCGTGTTGCCCTTCCCTTCTTCCTCGCCGATGTTGAGCAGCGCCACGGTGGGGTTGTCCCGCTTCCAGACGCGCTCCATGTAAGCTGCCGCCATCTGCGCCCACTGCACCATGTACGAAGGCCGCGCGTCGGCGTTCGCGCCCGCGTCCAGCAGCACGGTGAGCTTGCCGGAGAGCGGCATCAGCGCCGCGAGCGTCGGCCGTTCGATGCCGCGGACGCGACCGATGTACATGATCGCGCCAGCCATGATCGCGCCGGTGTTGCCGGCGGAGACGAAGGCGTCTGCTTCGCCGCTCTTGACCAGCTTGAGGCCGACGACGATCGACGACTCCTTCTTCTGCCGGGCAGCCAGCGCCGGTGATTCCTCCATCTCGATCACTTCCGGCGCGTGCACCACGGTGACGCCATCAGGACGGGCCCCGTGCTTGGCGATCTCGGCCTCCAGCACGTCCTGCGGGCCAACGAGCGTGACGCGCACGCCCAGGTCGCGTGCGGCCTGCACGGCGCCGAGGACGATCTCGCCCGGGGCGTCGTCGCCACCCATGGCGTCGAGGGCGATTATCGGTTCGGAGGTCGTCATCCCGTCCGTCCGCCCGCCTTGGCGAACTCATCTTTCATACGCTTGCGAAGTTCCGGGTTCAGGAGCACGTCGATGCCCGTCATCGCCAGCGCCTTTGCGCCGTCCACCAAGCCCGCGTGACCCGACTCGCTCCTGGCGATATCGCGGAACTCCTCCGTGTGAATCGGCACGTCGGGCGGCGCGATCGAGATCGCCGGGTGGATGCCGGGCACGAACTGGCTGACGTTGCCCATGTCGGTTGAGCCCATCGAGCGCTTCGACTCCGGCATTACCGTCGTCCGGCCGAGACCCTCGATGTTGTCGCGATAGGCCTCGGCAAGCGCCATGTTCGTGCGCATCGTCTTGTAGCGGGACTCGTCGCCCCATTTGTAGATCAGCTCACAGCCGGTGGCCTGGGCGGCGCCCTCAAAGCAGGCGAGCACCTTTGGCTTGAGCACCTCGTCCATATACGTGTCTTCCTCAGTACGGATGAGTAGCTTCGCCCTTGTGACGGAAGGGATCACGTTCACGGCGTCTCCGCCGTCTGTGATGATGCCGTGGACGCGGGCAGAGTCGCGGATCTGCTGGCGCATCAGGCCAAGGTTCGAGAACGCCGCGACCATCGCATCGAGAGCGTTGAGGCCAGCCTCCGGGCGAGCGGCCGCGTGTGCTGCCCTGCCACGAAACTCGATCTCCAGCTCGAGGCAGGCGAGAGCGTAAGCCACGAACGTGTTGCGGTTGCCCGGGTGCACCATCATCGCGCAGTCGAGGTCCTCGAAGGCGCCGCGAGCGACCATGTACACCTTGCCGCCGGCCGCTTCTTCGGCGGGCGTGCCGATCACTAGCACGGTGCCACCGCCGTCTTCCTGCAAGATGCTCTTGAGCGCGAGGCCGGCCGCCGCAGCCGCCGTGCCGATGATGTTATGTCCGCAGCCATGCCCGACGCCCGGCAGGGCATCGTATTCGGCCACGAAAGCAATTCGCGGCTCGCCACTGCCGTAGGTGGCGCGAAACGCCGTATCGATTTCGCAGATGCCACGCTCGAGCGCGAAGCCATGCTGCTCCAGAAAGTCGGCGAGCATGGCAGATGACTTGTGCTCCTGGAAGGCGATCTCGGGCGTGGCGTGTATCCGCAGCGAAAGATCGATCAGCTCCTGCTTTCGTCGCTCGATATCATCCACTACTTGCCGTTTGATGGCGGCTGCGTTCTCGCTGACCAGTTGATCGCTCAAGGAATCTCCTCTCTGACGGATTCTAACGCAGACGTGGACTGAGAGGCACACAGGCGGTAGTCTTACGCCCCGGATGGACCTCAAGAAGCTGATATGTATCAGCACAAACTGAACGAAGCCAAACGGCTTATCGATACCCACA
>CBDTZZ010000186.1:0-2936 GCA_965365035.1 uncultured bacterium
ACGCTGGATGACGGCGAGTACACGACGGACCTCTGCACTGGGACGCAGTTCTTCAGCTCCACCGACCAGTTCCGCGCAGAGACGATCGCCGAGATCGAGGCTGTGACCGGCCCCGGTGTCCAGCCAAACGATGT
The DNA here is from genome assembly GCA_965365035.1 of uncultured bacterium. Classification (GTDB taxonomy): domain Bacteria; phylum Chloroflexota; class Dehalococcoidia; order SM23-28-2; family RBG-16-64-32; genus CF-162. The sequence goes on from CBDTZZ010000186.1 coordinate 135, forward strand.
GACGCCCCACGACGACCCTACAGAGCACACGGAGTCCACCCCCTGGGCGGTGGTCCTGCCGCTGGCCTTCCTCATCCCGCTCGCGGTCCTCATCGTGCCCGCATTCTTTCTCCGCCGTAGCAGCGGCCACTAGCAACGCCGTCGACGCTTTCCCTCGCTAGAACACCGCCGTATCATACGGCTCGTGACGCTACCCACCGCCCAGCACGCCGTCGTCGACCTCCAGCAAGCCCACCGCGAACTCCTCCGCGTCATCGACGCACTTTCGCCTGAAGAGTGGGACCGCGGCGTCCCGTATGGCGATTGGACGATCAAAGACCTGATCGCCCACCTCGTCGGCGATCTATCGCCGTCCGGCGCCGGGCTGATCTACGCCGGCGTCCTCAACGAGCAGTTCATCGCCGATACGTCTCGCTTCTTCGACGTTCGCGGCCGCAACCAGGCGGTTGTCGACGAGCGCCGTCGCTGGACGCACGAAGACCTGCGTCAGGTGCTCTTCGAGGCGCACGACGCTCGCATCGCGATGACGCTTCGTCTCGACGAGCGGCATGAAGAGATACTGACCTACGCCGTGCCGATGGGCCCGGAGTACGACCTAACCGTCGAAGACTGGCTCTGGTTCGGCTACCACGACCGCCAGCACACCGACGACGTTCGCCGCGCCATGGCGATCGATTGGACGCCGCATAGCCTGCAGTTCCTGCCGGAGATCGAGGACAAACTGCGCTGGTTCGTGCGTTCGCAGGAGGGCTTTCTGCGCGCCGTCTACTCCGTCGCTAGCGACGCCTGGGACGACCCGGCTCACGGCGAGGCCGAAGGCTGGTCGTACAAGGGCGTCCTCGCGCACGTCGCCTCCAACGAGGAGCGCCTGCAGACCCGTTTCCGCTCCGCCGCCGGCAACGCCTCGCAGGCGGAGATCGACGCAGTCAACGACGTCGACGCCTGGAATCGAGATAAGGTTGGCGGCCTCGCCGACTCCACACCCTCGCAACTCGTCGATGCGTTCCTCAAGGGGCGCAACGAGACGATCGAGGTCCTCGCCGCGTACGAACGTTCCGCCCTCGACGCCAGCGTCACCGTCGCCGGCGGCGAAAGACTCCCCCTGCTCGACTTCATCGACCGCGTCAGCAACCACACTTCGTGGCACGCCGCCCAGCTCGTCCCCGCCAGCAGTCGTGCGCGGCTGGGCGGAGACAAGTGACTAAAGGAGTCCAATGAGCGTTCTCGTAGGAAAACAGACCCGACTACTCGTGCAGGGCATAACCGGTAAAGAGGGCTCGTTTCAGACCCGCCGCTGCATCGAATACGGCACGAACGTCGTCGCAGGCGTCACACCGGGCCGCGGCGGTGAGGAATCCGAGGGCGTTCCCGTCTTCGGCACGGTCTCGGAGGCGGTGGCGAAGACCGACGCCAACGTCTCCCTGATCTTCGTCCCCGCGCCATTCGCCGCGGACGCCGTCCTCGAAGCCGCCTACGCCGAAGTGCCGGTGATCATCTGCATCACCGAAGGCGTGCCCACGATGGACATGGTGCGCGTCAGGCGCTTCCTGCGTGGCTCCGACCTCATCCTCATCGGGCCCAACTGCCCCGGCGTCATCACGCCCGGCGAGGCCCGCGTCGGCATCATGCCGGGCCACGTCTTCTCGCCCGGCCGCGTCGGCGTCATCTCGCGTTCCGGCACCCTCGTCTACGAGGCGGTTGACCAACTGACCTCGCGCGGCATCGGCCAGAGCACTTGCGTCGGTGTCGGCGGCGACCCCGTCATCGGCACAACGCAGGTCGACGCCTTGCGCATGTTCAACAACGATCCCGGCACCGACGCCGTCGTCCTCATCGGCGAGATCGGCGGCGTGGCCGAACAGCAGTCCGCCGACTTCATCGCCTCGGAGATGAAGAAGCCCGTTGTCGCCTTCATCGCCGGCGCCACGGCCCCTCCCGGCCGCCGCATGGGCCACGCCGGCGCCATCATCGTCGGCGCGGCCGGCACCGCACAGGCCAAGAAAGACGCCCTGCGCGCCGCCGGCGCTACAATCATCGACTCGCCAGCGGAGATTGGCACTGACCTCGAGGGCGTCCTCAAGGACAAGAGCCTCGCGTCCTAGTGGGCGCGCCATTAACGCACTCTCCGCTTGCGAAAGGCGAAGCGCCGACCATACACTGTGACTGGAACTGATACACATGTCCTACAAGATTCTCGAGACCTGCATCGGCTGCACCGCTTGCACGAAACGCTGTCCCACCGATGCCATCACCGGCGAACGCAACGGGATGCACATCATCGACCCGGAACTGTGCATCGACTGTGGCGCCTGCAGCGTCGTCTGCCCGGTTGAGTGCATCGCCGATGAGTTCGGCGACATCGGCAAGGGCTTCCCGCGACGGGAGTGGCCGAAGGCGATCGTCATCGACGACAACTGCATCGGCTCCGGCTGCGAGCTGTGCATCAACGTTTGTCCCTTCGACGCGCTGGAACTCGACGTCTCCGGCGAGCGTGTGGGCGACTTCTTCGGCGTGGCGCGAGTGATCGAGAAGAAGTGCACCGGCTGCCGCCTCTGCGAGCAGGCCTGCGGCTGGTCCGCCGTCTACATCGACCCACCGCGCGAGGCCCTCAAGAAGCGCATCTTCGAGCCGATAGAGCTCAAAGAAGTCACCGCCTCCGGCAACTAGCGCCGGTTACAACGCGGCGGGATGCCGGATCAGCCAGTGGTGATATAGGATAAGGCCGCTATGGAGCCGCAGATCCAGTACGCGAAGGCCCTGAAGGCGCACGACGGCTCTGAGGTAAAGACGATGGGTGACGGC
>CBDTZZ010000187.1:0-2908 GCA_965365035.1 uncultured bacterium
GTCGGCCTCTTCGTCTATCGGATGATTGGCGTCATCGCCTTCGAGGTGACCCAGAACCGCGATATCCTGATCTTCTTTCCCAATCTGTTCGAGTTCTGGTTCGTGTTCGTCGCCGGCATCAAATTCTTTCGCCTCGACGAGCAGTGGCAGGGGGAGCCACGTTACGGCGGACTCGTTCCGTTTCGTTACGAAGGCGCGCAGCTGGCGTCCGTGTTCGCGGTCATGCTGGCGATCAAGCTGCCGCAGGAGTATGCGCTGCACGTTGAGCGCTGGCTCGACAAGTACACCGCCGTGGATACGGTCGAGTGGTTCTGGCGCTTGCTCACACCGCCGTTCTAGTCGGCACGTAGAAGCGCACTTCGGTACGATAGCGACGTGGATAGCATCACCATCACCCCATTCGAGGCACCGTTTCAGGCGACGATCACGCCGCCGGGGTCGAAGAGCCTGACGAACCGCGCGCTCATCATCGCGGCTCTCGCTGACGGCCAGTCAACCCTCTCGAACGTGCTCTTCGCGGAGGACACGGAGGTAATGATCGGGGGCCTGCGGGCGCTCGGCTATGAACTCAACGTAGACGCGAAGACGACGATCGTGAGGGTGAAGGGGCGCGGCGGCACCGTGCCCGCGTCAAAGGCCGATATCGCCTGCGCCAACAGCGGCACGACGATCCGCTTCCTGACGGCGCTCAGTGCGCTCGGCGAGGGAACCTACCGGCTCGCTGGCAACGAGCGCATGCGAAAGCGGCCGATCGCGCAGCTGGTGATGCTGCTGGAGGAGCTGGGCGCGATGGTGCGCTATGAGGCAGCGACCGGCCACCCGCCAGTCGTCGTTGAGGCGCAAGGACTTGCCGGCGGCAGCGCCCACTTCCCATCCGCATACTCGTCCCAGTACCTGTCAGCCGCGCTCATGGTCGCGCCGTATACGAAAGATGCCGAAGTGGTCGTCGCGCTCGGCCCTGGGCAGACGAGTTGGCCCTACGTGGAGATGACAGCGCGGCTAATGGCGCTCTTCGGCGTCGATGTCCGGATCTCGCGCGATGGTAAGGACGGCCAACCGACTGAGCTACGCGTTCCGCGCGAGTCCTATGCAGCCCGCGCCTACCAGATCGAGCCGGACGCCAGCAACGCCACCTACTTCATGGCGGCGGCTGCCGTGCGGCCCGGCGCCAGCGTGCGTATCCCGGGCCTTGGCGAAGAGAGCCTGCAGGGCGACGTCGCCTTCGCTCGTGTGCTCGCTGACATGGGCGCGGACGTCACGCTCGCGGCGGACGCGATCACGGTGGGTGGGCGGCAGCGCCTCAGGGGGATCGATATCGACATGGCGCCGATGCCCGACGCGGCGATGACGCTCGCCGCGATCGCCGCGCTGGCGGACGGCCCGACGACGATCCGCGGTCTGCACACCTGGCGCGTCAAGGAGACCGATCGTCTGGCGGCGCTGGAGGCGGAGCTGCGCAAGCTGGGCGCCGGCGCTGACGTTGCGGGCGACACGCTGCGCATCGAGCCAGCGGAGACGGTTCGCCCCGCCGAGATCGAAACGTACGACGATCACCGCATGGCGATGAGCTTCGCGGTCGTCGGTTCGCGCGCGCCAGGGATTACGATTCTTGGTCCAGACTGCGTGGTGAAGACCTACCCGGACTTCTTCGCCGATCTCCAAACGCTGAGCGCGTAACACACGATCAGCTCGGGGCAGAGGTAGGCCCTCCGTCGCGCGCTCCTCAACTCGCGCCGGAGGGCCAGAGGGGTTGGGGAGGTATTGGCTAGTTGGGGTGCCGCACTACACCGTGGACATCGTCGCTGGCCTTGTATCCGTACGGTCGAAGCGCCTCGGCAGTGAGCTTTTCCTCCCAGCGCCGGCCGTGGTGAAGCCGCTGGCCGAGCATCCAGAAGACAGTGCCGTAGAGGCGGACGACAGTTCCGAGGTCCTGGAGCAGCGATGGGGTTCGCCGTCCGGGCTGGTCTGGGGCGTGCACCGGGGTCTGGGCAGGCCGCATTAGCGTCCTCCTTCTGCCGCAAGCAGGAGATTCCGCACCCCGCAGCCGCCATCCTACTCCGTCGCTAGAACGTGTCAAGTGGGCGCAAGCGCGGCGCCAAGAAACCTGCCAATGAATCTATGCTTTATCGAAGCGGCTAAAACGCGGGCGCGCGACTGGCACGTCGCTGATAGACTCAGTAGCCGGAGTCATGGAAGTCACGACATTCGTCCACGAAGGCCTGGGCAACAGCTCCTACGTCGTCGACGTCGGCGGGGAGCAGGCGATCGTTGTCGATCCGAACCGGACGGCTCGCCAGTACCTCCAATCCGCCGAAGGGCGGGGCTTGACGGTCGCCGCCGTCCTGGAGACGCACGTCCACGCCGACTTTGTGACGGGCGCCCTTGAGGTGAAGGCTGCCACGGACGCCGGGGTCTATTGCCCGAAGGGCTCGGAAGTCGACTATCCGCACCACCCGGTCGGCGGCGGCGATAAGGTGCGCTTCGGCGATGCCGATATCGAGATCCTTCCGGCACCCGGGCACACGCCGGAACACATCGCCTACGTGGTTCAGGCGGCGGGCAGTGAGCCCGTGCTGTTCAGCGGTGGCTCCATCATCGTCGGTGGGGCTGCGCGCACGGATCTCCTGACGCCGGAGCTAACGAAACCTCTGACGCGATCCCAGTACCAGACGCTGCGGGAGGGTTTCCGGGATCTGCCCGACTCCACGCTCGTCTATCCCACCCACGGCAGCGGGTCGTTCTGCTCGGCAGGAGTCGGCGGAGATCGGTCGTCCACGCTCGGCGAGCAGCGGGCGACCAACCCGACGATGTCCGACATGACAGAAGACGAGTTCGTGGAGTGGTTTCCAGGCACCTTTCCGAGCGTTCCCGAGTACTACTGGCGGATGCGGCCGCTCAACCAGGCTGG
>CBDTZZ010000188.1:0-2905 GCA_965365035.1 uncultured bacterium
GAGTGGTTCGTGCTCTGCCGCTGCGGCGAGTCCAGCCGCAAGCCATTCTGCGACAGTACACACAAGACCAGCGGCTTCGACGCCCCCAGCGACGCCAGCCTGCCGATCGACTAGGTAATCGTCAGCGGTAGGTCCTGCGCGCAGAGCGGGCAGTCGTCCGGCTCGTACGAGGGCAGGTCCAGCGCCAGGCAGGAGAAAGACGGCACGCCGAAGTCGGCCGAACCGCCGCTGCGGTCTATCAGGACCGCGACCGCTGTCGGTTCGCCGCCCATCGCGCGCACGGCGTCCAGCACGTCCCGGATGCTGCCGCCGGTCGTCAGCACATCGTCTACGACGAGCACTCTCTCGCCCGGCGCGATCGTGAAGCCGCGCTGGAAGCTGCGTCCGCCTTCCTCCGCCTTCTCGGCGAAGATGCTGCGCAGGCCCAGGTGCTTTGCCACCTCGTAGCTGACGATGAGGCCGCCAGTGGTCGGCCCGGCCACGACTTGCGGCGATCGCTCGCGGGCCCAGTCGGCGATCATGCGACAGAGGGCGTCGGTCTTCGGCGGGCGCTCGAGAAGGCGGAACTTCTCGACGTAGGCGCCGGAATGCCGACCGGAGGAGAGCTGGAAGTGGCCCTCCAGGAGGGCGCCGGCCTCGCGCAGCAGCCTCTCAGCGGCTTCATCGGTCTGTCGGCCGCCAGACAAACTAGTCCCTGGCCTCCTCAGCCTCACCGACAGTGTGGTTCGGCGCCAGGCTTATCTCCGGGCCACCATCGTTCCAGTACGTAATCAACGTCTTGCCGATGATGTTCTCTCTGGGCACCAGCCAGCCCTGCCGCGAGTCGCTGCTGTTCTGACGGTTGTCGCCCATCACGAAATAACACTCGCTGGACCCGCACGTATCGAACGACTCCTGCGAGCCCGCAAGCGGGATGTCGAACTTGCAAGCGCTACCGCAGCCCGTATTCCCCTGGATATACGGTTCAAAGAGCACAACAGTGTTGACGCTCACCTCGTCGTCGGTTTCGTTGATCAGGACCTCATCCCCCGGAACACCGATGATCCGTTTGATGAAGTCACGGTTGGTGGATGTCGGCGCAGCGAAGACGATGACATCACCGCGCTCCGGCGCGCCCCAGAGATACTCTGGTCCTTCACTGTCATCACTCCCGACGAGCGGCACCCAGTCGAGGAAGCCGCTGTCCAGCTGCGCATAGCTAAGCTTGTTCACGATCACGTACTCGCCGCTCTGCAGGCTGGGCTCCATGCTGGCGCCCTCCACCTTGAAGTTCTGGAACGACGCCCGCACAGCGAGGAAGATCAGCAGCGCCAGCACCAGCGTCTCCGCCAGCTCTCGCGCGGTGACGGTCCAGCGCCTTTCGGACCGCGGCAGGACTAGTGTTTCGGAGCGCAGGCGACTCTGCAGCTCCGTCAGCCGCTCTTCGTAAGGAACAGCGTGGCGGTCCGGGTAGCCTTCGCCGGGCGGGCGGTACGACCATCCCCACTCCGCCTCTTCTTCCGTCGCCTCTACGGACGCGAAGTCGAAGAGATCGTCGTGAGCACGAGAGGACGGCTCGTCCTCTTGCTCGTCCCAGGGGTCGAAAAGGGGATCGAAGGAACGGGGCGTCCCTTCCTCCCGGCGCATCCGGCTATCACCGGCGCCTTCGTTATCGTCGAATTCTGCCATGCGAAATCAATTATAGCTCCCTCACTAGCTATAGACGTCTGTGCGTGCCCTTTGGTTTCGGCTACTGACTGGGAGGTGGCTGATCAGCGGGCTCAAGACGCCTCCCCGTCAACCACAGGATGACTAAGGCGACGAGGCCGACGAACGGCCCAATGACTATCGCCACGGCCGAGAAGATGAAGAGGTTCGCGAGCAAGTGATCTATGCCTGGTCTGTCGTCCGAGCCATACTCAACCGCGCGTAGCTCACCTATCTCGAACTCGTATGGGATGTAGTTCCCGATCAAACCAGCATAGATCGCAGTAAGCAGGATCAGCGGCCCTATCGCCATGAACCATTCCGTAGACCGCCTGACGGCGTAGACTATCGCGGCGAAACAGACAAGAGGCACGATCACCAACAGAACTATGTCAACCGTTTCAGGGGTGAAGGCGGCCGTCACGCCTAGCGCGAAGAAGAATCCTGCTAGAATCATCCAGCCTGCCAGGACCGTCAGCAGTGAACCAATCGTCATCTTGCGCTCCCGTTAGACTCAATTGTATCAACAGGATCGACCAGCGCTCGACCCGCCACCTGCGCGCGCCTAGAATTACCGCTGGTGGACACCGACACGCCCGACCTGGACCTGATCGCCCGCGCCCGCCAGGGCGACCTCGCCGCGTTCAACGTCCTCGTCGAACGCTATCAGACCAGCGCCTACAACCTCTGCTTGCGCCTGCTGGGAGCGCCCGCCCCGGCGGAGGACGCTGCCCAGGAGGCGTTTATCTCCGCCTACCGCTCGCTCGACCGCTTCCGCGGTGGGTCGTTCCGCGCCTGGCTCTTCCGCATCGCATCCAACGCCTGTTACGACGAACTGCGCCGCCGCAAGGCCCGCCCGGCGACCTCGCTCGACCGCACCGGAGACGAAGACGAGCGTCCCATGGACCCTCCCGACGCCGCACCAACCATGGAAGAGCGCGCCGCCAACACCGAGCTTCACCAGGCCCTCGAAGACGCCCTCGCCCAGCTCCCCCGCGACCAGCAGCTCGCGATCGTGCTCTGCGACGTCCAGGGCTTCGACTACGCCGAAATCGCCGAGACGATGCACGTTTCGCTGGGCACGGTGAAGTCGCGCATCAGCCGCGCGCGCTCGCGCCTGCGGGTCATCCTCCTCGAACAACGGGAACTTTTGCCGGACAGCATTCGTCAATCAGGTGAGGAACAATGAGACTACCCGACATCTTCAGCCGCCACCCGC
>CBDTZZ010000189.1:0-2895 GCA_965365035.1 uncultured bacterium
CTCCCGAAGAAGAAGCCTTCCGAGAGGAGATCCGCGCCTTTCTGCGCGCCGAACTGCCGGACGGCTGGGCGCAGGGCGACGGCGGGGGCGCCTTCGGCGAAGCTGCGGACGACCGCTGGCAGTTCCTTCGCGATTTCCAGCGCAAGCTCTCGGCGAAGGGGTGGCTGACGCTCGGCTGGCCGAAAGAACGAGGCGGCATGGCAGCCGGGCACATGATGCAGGTCATCTACAGCGAGGAGATGTCCTACAACCGCGCCCCGACGCAGGTCGGCGTTGGCCCGGACCGCGTCGGCCCGACGATCATCCTCGCCGGCAACGAGGAGCAGATGGACCGGCACCTGCCCGCGATCGCCAGCGCCGAGACCGTCTGGTGCCAGGGCTTCAGCGAACCGGGCTCAGGCTCCGACCTCGCCTCGCTGCAGACTCGCGCCGAGCTGGACGGCGACCACTTCATCATCAACGGCCAAAAGACCTGGACTTCCATCGCTCACAAGGCCGACTGGTGCGTCCTGCTCGTGCGCACCGACCCGCAGGCACCGAAGCACAAGGGGATCAGCTTCCTGCTCGTCGACATGTCGCTCCCCGGCATCGAGGTGCGGCCGCTGATCGACCTGACCGCACGACACACGTTCAACGAAGTGTACTTCGACAACGTCCGCGTGCCCCGCGACTGCCTCGTTGGTGGCCTGAACGAAGGCTGGTACATCGCCGCCGCCACGCTCGACTTCGAGCGCTCCGGCATCAATCGCGTCGTCGCCGGCATCCGCATTTACGAGGAGCTGTTGGAGTACTGCCGCGCCTCTACCAACGGCGAGCGGCCGATCGAGCAGCCGGGCGTAGCGACGACGCTCGCGGAGCTGGGCCTCGAGTTCCAGATCGGGCGCCTGCTCGCCTATCGCGTGGCGTCGATGCAGGCGCGCGGGCAGGTTCCCAACGCCGAAGCATCGCTCTCCAAGGTCTTCGGTTCGGAGCTACAGCAGCGGCTGGCCGACAGCGCGCTCAACATCATCGGCCTGCCCGCCCAGCTCACCGCCGAAAGTGTCGGCGCACCGCTGGGTGGCCGCCTGCACGAGTACTACCTCTCCACCGCTGGTCTAACGATCGCCGCCGGCACGAGCGAGATCCAGCGCAACATCATCGCCGGCCGCGGCCTTGGCCTGCCCCGAGGCTAAAGCGCTGGCCATCGAAGCCGTTCCCGCGCTGCCGCCGCCGAGGCGGGCAACGCCACTCACGCACATCGCCGTCATTATCCTCGCCCTGGCGGGAGGCGTGCTGGGAATCGGCGGCGCCGTCATCGCCGAGATCGGATCGGGCGGCTTCCTGCTCCTCATCTTCATCGGCGCACCGATAATCGAGGAGGCCTTCAAGCCGATCGGCGTCTATCTAGGGCAGGTCTGGTTTTCTCAGTCGCTGCGCAACCGCATCCACGTCGCCCTCCTCTGCGCGCTGAGTGGCGTCGTCTTCGGCCTGCTGGAAAGCTGGGTCTACGTCAACCTCTACGTCGACGACCCGTCCGACGCCTACACGCAGTTCCGCTACACCGTACCCGTCGCGCTTCACGCCGCTGCCAGCTTCATCGTCGGTCTCGGGCTAACGTACGCTGTCGTCAACTGGGTAAACGGCCGGGGCCAGCTGCCGAAATCGTCGCGCAACTTCTACTTCGGCGGCGTCATCTTGCACTCGGTCTACAACACCAGCGCTGTCATCCTCGCGGTCGCCGGCGTTCTCGACGACTTCTAGACGACGCTCGCCGTATACTGTGTGCTCATGGACTTCGACACGACGACCACCAACTGCCCGATCTGCGACGCCGACGTCGAGGTCCCAGCCGATCTCTTCGCCGGCATGGCGCAGATGCCGAAGGTGATCGCGCGCGCCTTCAGGGAGCCGCACGCGGCAGGCGAAGACGAAGGTTGGTCCCCTTCGGAGATCGTCGCACATCTGGCGGACATCGAGGTTGGGCTGGGCTGGCGCATCCGCCAAACGCTATCTGAGGACCGGCCAGAGCTACAGCCGTTCGATCAGGAGACGTGGGGCGAGGCGCTCGACTACAAGGCTCGCGACCTGGCGACGTCGCTCGCCGCCTATGGTGCCAACCGTCAGCTCAACCTGGAGCTGCTGCGCCGCGCCGGCGATGCGGGGATGGCCCGCATATACCGCCACGCTGAGTTCGGCGAGCAGCAGCTCAGCGTTCTCATCACGCACATCGCCGACCACGACCTCGCCCACCTGCGCCAGATCCGCGGCGATTAGCCGCGGCACCCCCGATCCCGCGCACGGCACCTCCCCGCTCGTCCTGAGGTATCGAAGGATGAGCGGAGCAGGGCGCGGTTCATAACGTGGGTGCTCCGCTCTCGCTTCGATACCTCAGCGCGAACGGGATGGGATGGCCGTCAGGGCCCACCAGGTGCTGACTGAATCCTCTTGAACTCCTCCGTCACGATGCGCCAGACCGCCTCGCTGTCGGCACAGCGGATCGACATCGACTCCGTGGCGCGGTAGCTCCAGGCCGCCAGGTGCGTGGCGCCGACTTTTTCCGCGACGCGGGCACCCATCCGCAGCTCCTCCTCGCGGCCAGCCGGGACGCGAAACGCCTGTAGCCACAGCTGCAGCTCACGGCCGTGCTTGCGGGCGGACTCTGCGGCCGCTTCGCTGTAGACGCGCATGAAACGCTCCGGGTCGCTGCCGAAGAGGTACCAGTACGGGTCCGTCCCGAAGATATCGAGGTCGGGGATCGCTGCCGCCCGATCGAAGTCACCGACGCCCATGTGCATCATCGCCTCGATCGCCGACGCCGAAGCCCCGCCGGACCGCTTCTCGATCGCCCTCCGCAAGCGCTCGGCCGGCTCCGGAAAGCCGTAGCCGGCGAGGTCGGTCGGGATCAGGCAGAGGGCG
>CBDTZZ010000190.1:0-2840 GCA_965365035.1 uncultured bacterium
CGGATCCGGTGAGGATGACGTGACGCCCACACCATCGGACGCTCCCACGCCAACGCTCACGCCAGACCCGACCGCAGCACCGACCGCCACTTCCGGCGACTTCGAATACACCGTCGTCAGCGGCGACACCTTCTGGGACATCGCCGTCCGCTTTGACATCGCCGTCGACGACCTGGCCTCTACGAACGAACTGCCTCTGGACACGGTTCTCTACGTGGGGCAGGTCTTGCTCATCGTCGGCTCGACCGCTTCGCTCGCAGACGATCCGACCCCCGAGCCTATCGAGATCGACAATCCCGCGGGCACCGGCTGGCTGATCCCCGTGGCCGGTGCCTGCATCCCGACAGACGACAACCAGATGCCGAACGCGGCGCGCGAATACCGCGCCGGCGTGCACGAGGGCGTCGACTTCTTCACAGACTTCGCCTGCGTCGACGTACTGCTGGGCACGCCTGCGCTCGCCTCGAAGGCCGGGCGGGTGATCCGCGTGGACCATATCTACGAGCCGTTGACGCAGAGCACGCTGGACGAGTTGCTGGCGAAGGTGGTGACCCAGGGCTTCACCGACACCGGTTCGCTAGATCGCTTCCGGGGGCGCCAGGTTTGGATCGACCATGGAGACGGCTTCATCACTCGCTACAGCCATCTGGACAGCGTTCCGGAGGATCTTCTCGCCGGCGCGACCGTGGCGCAGGGCGCCGTCGTCGGCTTCATCGGCGATTCCGGCACACTGGAGTCAGTGTCGAGCCCGGGTGTCGAGAACCACCTTCACTTCGAGCTGCGCATCGACACGACGTTCCTGGGCCAAGGCGATCCGCCGGATGTCGTGCGGGCCCTCTATACGGACGTCTTCTTCGGCGAGTGATGCCCGCAGCGCCCCACCGGCGTATTCTTTACTGGCCATGAGCGACAACGCCACCGATCTACCGCGCCCCACGCCAAAGCGTCGCAGCGCCGCCCGCCGCTGGCTGTACCCGGCCGTGGTCGTCGTCGCCATCGCCGCCGTCATCTGGTGGATCGAGGCCAGCGGAGACGGTGGCGGCGTAAGCAGCACCGGCGAGCGCTACGGCCCGGTGGCATTGCCAGCGGCTATGGTTCCGCTCGGTGCCAACGTCAGTGCGGAGGACGGCGCGCTGGCGCCGGACTTCCTCCTGCAGGCGCTGGACGGTGAGGAGACGCGCCTCAGTGACTTCCGCGGCCAGCCCGTTGTGCTCAACTTCTGGGCGACCTGGTGTGGCCCCTGCCGCAAGGAGATGCCGCAGTTCATTGCGGCCTACGATGCCCACCGCGACGAGGGCCTTGTGGTGATCGGACTGAACCTCCAGGAGAGTGAGTCGATCATTCGGCCGTTCAGCGAAGACTTCGGCATCGACTTCCCGGTGCTGATCGACCGCGACGGCGAAGTGGGTGACGACTACCGGCTGCTCGGCTTACCCGCGACCTACTTCATCGGACGCGACGGCGTGATCGAGAGCGCATTCATCGGCCCGTTCCAGGCCGAGGAGCGCGGCACGAACATACAAGGTGCGATCGCGCAATCCGAACTGGAGGAGCGCATCGCGGCGATCCTCGGACCAGGCGAGGGCGATGGCGGCGGGTAGGGCGGCCTCCGAACCCGAACGCCGCGCGGCTCGCGGCTGGACGCGCTCTCTGAGCTTGCTCAACCCGCTGCGCGCGGTCTGGTGGCTCTTCACAAACGTCCGCTTCGCCATCGTGCTGCTCGTCGTGATCACGCTTGTCAGCCTGGCCGGCGTCTTGATCGCGCAGATGCCGCTCAACGTGCGCGGCGACGCTGTCCTCGAGGCCGAGTGGCTGGCCGAGAAAGAAGGCACCTACGGCTTCCTGACGAATCCCATGGACGCCGTGGGACTCTTCGACATCTTCCACGCCAGCTGGTTCAGCATGCTGCTGGCCGTCACCGTTGTTTCGACTGCTGCCTACGTCGTCAGCCGGTTCCCCGGCATCTGGTCAACGATCTCGCGGCCGCGCAAGCGCGTGCCCGATCGCTACTTCGACCAGGCACCGCACCGCCTGCGCATCGAAGGCGCAGTCGACGTGGATCGACTGGAGGCCGGCCTTCGCCGCTCCCGCTACAAGGTGGAACGCTGGCAGGAGGGTGAGGCAACATTCCTCTTTGCGGACCGCTTCCAGATCGCCCAACTGGGCACGCTGCTGACACACGCCGCCGTGATCGTCCTCATCCTCGCCGCCGTCGTCAGCCGCGTCGACTCCTTCTCCTCCGGCCTCTTTCTCGCCGAGGGTTCGACGCTGCCGGTCTTCCCGGTCAAGCACGAGAACCAGATGCAGGTCGAGCTTGTTGAGTCGCACGCTGCCTTCGCGCCGGACGGGCAGCCGCTGGACTACCGCTCTGACCTGGCGATCTATCGCGGTGGCGAGGAGGTGCTGCGCTGCTCGTCCACAGTCAACACGCCTTGCAGCCTCGACGGCTACCGCTTCTATCAGGTCGCCTACTTCGGCTTTGGCGCTGAACTTGTCGTACGCGATACGGCCAGCGGCAACGTCATCTATCGCGAGACGCTGGCGCTGGCGATGCGCAGCCCTGCCGCGCGCCTGCGGATCGACGACGAAAGCGGCGCCGCACTGATCGATCAGACGGTGGTGCTGCCGGACACCCTGGAGATCAACGAAGAGCCGTTCCACGGTGGCCTTATCCGCCTGGACGATGGCACGGCCCTCACGCTGCTCTTGCCAGAAGGCGCCGACAGCGAAGACGAACTGCTCGTCTTCGATCTCGGCGACAGTCCGGAGACGTTGCGTCTGGCGGCTGGCGAGAGCGTCGAGTCCGGCGGGCTCGTCTTCTCGTACGTGGGGCTGGAGCG
>CBDTZZ010000191.1:0-2836 GCA_965365035.1 uncultured bacterium
CACTGCTTCGAGAGAGAATGCTCGATCCAGCGTCGGCACCAGAAGATCATCGAAGAAGCGCCTTCGCCCGCGGTGGACGCCGACCTGCGGCGCCGTCTGGGCGAGGCCGCCGTCGAAGCCGCAAGGGCCGTTGGCTACGACAACGCCGGCACCGTGGAGTTCATGCTGGACGAGGACGGGAGCTTCTACTTCCTCGAGATGAACACCCGGCTCCAGGTCGAGCACCCGGTGACGGAAGAGATCACGGGGCTGGATCTTGTCCGCGAGCAGATCAAGGTGGCCGAGGGCGCCCCGCTCTCCTTCAGCCAGGACGACTTGCGGATCGACGGTCACGCGATCGAGGCGCGCATCTACGCAGAGGACCCGGCGAACGACTTCCTTCCCGCTACCGGCCGCCTGATCGCCTGGCGGCCGGACCCGGCGCTGCCAGCCCGCTTCGAGTCGGGCGTCGAGGCCGGCTCCGAAGTCTCGCCGTACTTCGACCCGATGCTAGCCAAGGTGATCGTGCATGCGCGCGACCGCACTGAGGCAGCGCACCGGCTGGCGAACGTCCTCGAGCGGCTGCAGCTACCCGGCATCACCTCCAACCGCGACTTCCTCGTTAACGTCCTGCGGCACGATGCCTTCATCGCCGGCGACACGACAACGGACTTCATCGAGCGCCACCGCCCGGCGCGCGAGCGTGTCATCAGCGAAGAGCAGTTGCGGGCTGCTGCGCTCGCCGCCGCGCTCACATCCCAAAGGGCGCGACGAGCGAAGGCGCGCGCCCTCGCCACCATTCCCTCGGGTTGGCGGAACAACGCCTCGGCGATGCAGCAGGTCCGCTACTTGCACCGAGACGAAGAGGTCCTGACTCAGTACCTCCGCCGGGGAGACGGCGCATTCGCCTACGAAGTCGCAGGCCACGGCGGCGAGGCCCGGATCTTGCGCGCGGAAGACGGCTGGACCGAGCTGGAGATCGATGGTGTACAGCAGACGCTCTCGGTCGTCAGTGAGGGCGCCGACCACTGGGTGCAGGGACCGGCCGGTGAAATTAGGCTGGTCGAAGTGCCTCGCTTCCCGGAACGGGAGCGCGAACAAACGGCGGGAGGCTACCTGGCGCCGATGCCGGGGCGGATCGTCTCCGTGAAGGTCAGCGCCGGCCAACAGGTGACGGCAGGCGAGGTGCTGGTGATCGTCGAGGCGATGAAGATGGAGCACGTGATCACCTGCGCGGAAGAAGGCATCGTGACGGAAGTACGCGTCGTGGCCGACGAACAGGTCGAGGCCGGGCAGGTGCTGCTGGTCGTAGACACGGGGAAGGACGAATCATGAGCGACGCGCTGGACGAGATCGTAAACGACCTGGAGGCCGAACAAGCGGCACTCGGGAAGGTGCTCGATGGCCTCTCAGGGGCGGACTGGGACACGCAGACGCCCGCTGAGGGTTGGTCGGTGCGAGACCAGGTGTCACACCTCGCCTACTTCGACGAGGCCGCCACGCGGGCGATGCAGGACCGCGACGCCTTCAAGGCGGAGCTGCAGGAGCTGATGAAGAACACTGGCAATCTCGAAGCCGTCACCCTGGAGCGCGGCCGCGGCGGGACGGCCGGCGAGCTGCTGGACTGGTGGCGGTCGGCCAGCAGCAGCCTGATCGCCGCCGCGCGCGGTGTAGACCCGGCCGGCCGCGTTCCCTGGTACGGCCCCGACATGAGTCCAGCGTCGTTCATCACCGCCCGACTGATGGAGACGTGGGCGCACGGTCTGGACGTCGTCGACGCCGTGGGAGCGGACCGGCCGGACACGGACCGCCTGCGCCACGTCGCGTTCATCGGCGTTCGGGCGCGGCCCTACAGCTACTCAGTCCGGGGCATGGAGGCACCCGACGCGACGATCCGCGTCGAGCTGACCTCGCCATCGGGCGAGACATGGGTGCTCGGCGACCCGGAGGCCACCGACATCGTTCGCGGCACGGCTACGGACTTCTGCCGCGTGGCCACTCAGCGCCGCCACGTCGCGGATACGAACCTCGAAGTGCGCGGTGAGGCAGCGAAGGAGTGGATCGGCATCGCGCAGGCGTTCGCCGGCCCGCCCGGACCCGGTCGCCAGCCGGGCCAGTTCGCAGCGGAGCCAGGAGCATGAGCGACGAACTGGTTCACCTCGAAATCGCCGGCGGCGTGGCCACGATCACGCTCGACTCGCCGGCAAACCGCAACGCGCTCTCCCGCGCCCTGCTGAGCGGCCTGGAAACGAGCCTCGAAACGGCGCTCAACGACGACCGGGCGCGGCTGATCGTCCTCACGCACACCGGCCCCGTCTTCTGCTCGGGTGCCGATCTGAAGGAGATGCGCGGTGGCGCACCGTCCGGACAGCCCGCGGGCCCCGGCGGACTGGTGACGATCCTCAAGACCATCTGGCGCTCACCGAAGCCGGTGATCGCCCGCGTCGGTGGGCCAACGCGCGCCGGCGGCATCGGCCTGATCGCGGCCTGCGACATGGCCGTGGCGGTGGAGGAGGCGACGTTCGCCTTTAGCGAAGTGCGCCTCGGCCTCATCCCGGCGATCATCTCCGTTGTCATCATTCCCAAGCTGGGTGTGACCAAGGCGATGGAGCTGTTCCTGACGGGCGAAACGTTCGACGCGACTGAGGCCGCTAGCTTCGGGCTCCTCAACGCCGCCGTGCCCGCGAAGCAGCTCGACGAAACCGTGGACGGCTACGTGGCAAGCATTCTGAAGGGCGCTCCCGGGGCGCTTTGGGGTTGCAAGCGGCTGGTTCGCGAAGTCCCCGGCATGACGCTGGACGATGCGTTTGCGCAAACGTCACAGTGGTCTGCGGAGTACTTCGGCTCCGAGGAAGCG
>CBDTZZ010000192.1:0-2825 GCA_965365035.1 uncultured bacterium
GCCGGCGGACCGCTGCGTCGGGATCGTTCAGCAGCCGGTGGTACGCCTCAACGACGTCGCCGTCTCGTTCGGCCGCCGGCAAGGCAGCGCGAAGCTCCTCCCACTGCGCCGGAAACAGTACCGCCAGGCCGCCCCGGAACAGCCAGTCGAACTCCTCGCGTCGCCCGGTCGTCACGCCGAACAGGATCATCTCCGCAACCCGGTCCGGGTGTGCTTCGGCGTAGGCCAGCGCCAGCGTGCTGCCCCACGACCCGCCGAACACCAACCAGCGGTCGATGTGCAGCTCTTCGCGCAGCAGCTCGATGTCCGCGATCAGGTTCGCAGTGTTGTTACTCGCCAGCTCGGCTTCCGGTGCGCTGGCGTGCGGCCTGCTGCGCCCGCAACCCCGTTGATCGAACAGAACGGTCCGATAGACGGCGGGATCGAACAGCCGGCGGTGCCACGCCGAGCATCCCGAACCGGGGCCGCCGTGCAAGACGACGGCCGGCTTGCCGCTCGCATCGCCGCACGTCTCCCAGTACAGCCGGTTGCCGTCGCCGGCCTCCAGCATCCCCTGCTCGTACGGCTCGATCTCTGGATACAATCCCGTCATTGCCCACATCGTAGGCGTCGAGGCCTCTTCGTTGAAGCCGCGGCGAGTTCCAATCGGAGAGCGAGTGACGGAGATCAGGCCGCCGCGGCCGGCTCCTCAGCCCGCGACGGGTTCGCCTGCTTGCCCGTCTCCACGTAGTCTTTGAGCCCGCCCAGCAACTCCGTCATGCCCTTTCGCGCCTGGCGGCCGAGGAAGGCTGCGTCCAGCAGCGCGCCGATCGGCCCGAACTTCAGCTTGTAGTCCATCTTCAGCTTGACCACCGTCGCCTCGCCCTCCGGCGTCGCCCGGAAGTCCACGAAGCTCTCCTTCAGCGGCAGCGACGTCTTGTAGATATCGATCGTGAAGCCCTCGCCCTCGCTCCAATTGACGGCGCGCTCGCTCAGGAAGCCGCCGTCGGCCAGGTCGCAATGCCGCGTCGCGTCTTCACCCGTCGCTACGTCGGAGGTCGTGTACGAGTGCGTGATCCCCGGGTTCCACTTGTAGATGGAGCCCAGGTCCGACAGCACCTCCCACACTCTCTCCTTCGGTGCCTCGATCCTTACGCTGGTGGTAAACGATCCCATGTCATCCTCCTCACGTGAGGTTACGCGAGACCACCAGCGCCCGACTGTAGCGCACGTCACAATGGTCGCCTCCCATCGCTCGTAGCAGTCGCTCTCGAAGCCCTTCGCGTTGAGCCTAAGCGGCTGCCTCGATAGACTGAGCATCCCCTGCCGGTTATGTCTGAACAGCTAGATTTACGCGCGGGCGCGTCGCTGATACTACAGCAGCTCCGCGCTCGCTGGCGCACTCTCGGTACCGCGCTCCTCATGGCGCTCGTCTGGAGCAGCGCGCGTGTCGCCCTGCCTATTCTCACCGGCAAGACCATCGACGAAGCCATCGGTGGCGGCGACAAGGAGCTCCTCCTCACGTTCGCCATGGCCATCGTCGCCCTCGCCGCCATCCAGGGTCTCGCCGCCGCCGTCCGCCGCTACATGGCGATGAGCACCAGCTACCGCGTCGAGGCTAACCTCCGCTCCCAACTCTACGATCAGGTAAACCAGCTCTCCCTCGACTACCACGACCGTACGTCGACCGGCCAGCTGATGTCCCGTGCCAGCGCCGACCTGCACGAGATCCAGATGTTCGCCGTCGTCATCCCCCTCAACACGGCGTTCTTCCTCATCGCCATCGGCGCCTTCGCCGTCCTCCTCACCGTCAACGTCGCGCTGGCTTTCGCTGCCATGTTCGCCTATCCCATCATTACCTTGCTCAGCGCCCGATTCTTCCGCCGCCTCTCGCCTGCCACCGCTCGTGTTCAGCAGGACCTCGCCGACGTCACTCACGTCGTCGAAGAGAACATCGCCGGTGTCCGCACCGTCCGCTCCTTCGGCCGCGAAGACGACGAAGTCCGCAAGCTGCAGGCGATCGCTGATCGCACCTTCGACGACAGCATGGAAGCGGCTCGTTTGCGCACTATCTACACACCGCTCTTCTCCTGGCTTCCCGCCATCAGCCAGCTCGTCATCATCAGCTTCGGCGGCTATCTCGTTCTCGAGGGGCAGCTTACCGCCGGCCAATTCGTCGCCTTCTTCCAGTACCTGAACATGCTCATCTTCCCCGTCCAGAGCCTCGGTGAGCTGGTGCCCTCCGGTCAGCGCGCTATGACCTCCGCCGCGCGCGTCTGGAACGTCCTCCGCCAGCGCCCGACGATCACCAAGACGCCGCACGCCGGGCCCATGCCCGAGGGCGACGGCGATCTCGTCTTCGAAGACGTCCAGTTCGCCTACGCCGAGGGCTACCCCGTCCTCCGCGACTTCAACCTGCGCATTCCGGCCGGCGCCTCCGTCGCCCTCGTCGGCCCCACCGGCTGCGGCAAGACGACCGTCGCCAAGTTGCTGCCGCGCTTCTACGATGTGCAAGCAGGCCAGGTCCTCATCGACGGCGCTAACATCCGCGATATCCGCATCGACGACCTGCGCCGCAACGTCGGCCTCGTCTTCCAGGACACGTTCCTCTTCTCCGACACGATCCGCAACAACATCGCCTACGGCCGCGTCGATGCCACGCAGGAAGAGATCGAGCACGCCGCTGAACTCGCCCAGGCCTCTGAGTTCATCGACGAACTCCCGGACGGCGGCGAACATCCCCGCTTCGTTGTCGACGACTCGACAGGGATTAACCGGCAACCCGAAGTCGGCCAACAGCGCCAGCGCTTCTGCCTCATCTATTGCCTGACCATTGGAAAGCCGTT